>JAPOIA010000004.1 GCA_029979185.1 Alphaproteobacteria bacterium
TGTGCAGAGAGCAAGCTAGCGCCCGACCGTCAGGCATTACGACCTGTCTGTGCAATGCGCACTGGGGATCGGGTGTTCCGGCCCCTTGCATTTCGCATCAACCCGAAAAGTTGCAGACTTTTCGGACCAAGTTGATGCGTAGGAGACTTTCCAAAACCCGGCCATTCGAGGCGCGGGAATGCGGACTGCTGTTTGAATGTCTGAAAACACGCTGTCACCCCGGACGCCGAAGGCGATCCGGGATCTTTCGATACGGAGAAAGGTCCCGGATAAATGCTGCGCATTTTCCGGAATGACCAAAGATGGAGAGCGATCCCGGCTCTGCGCTGCGCCTGTCCGGGATGAGGGCCGCGTAGGGTCTCGCCCGCCCTGTTCCCTGCGGAACAGCGGCTTTCGTGTCCTGTCTGTAGGGTGCTTTTCATCGGGCGGGATTGTTCGCCCTTTTGGAGACCTCAACGCAACCAGACACGAACAGGAGACTACCATGACCGCCAGGACCGTACCCGCCGCCATCGCTTTCGCCGCGGTCGCCGCTGCAAACTTCGCCGCTCCCACGGCCGCTTCTGCCCGCGATGACGAGCGCACCCGTGCCGTCGTCGGCGCATTGCTGGCCCTGTCCGGCGCGCCGTCGTTCGAGGGCCGCGGCTACCGGCATCTCGAATTCCGCGGGCATCGGGGTCATCGCGGCAAGCGGTTCGGCCATCGTGGCGGGCATCGCTACAGCGAATATCGCGGCCATCGCGGCGGCACGGTCTATAACCGCTACAACGGCCCACGTTCCAGCAACGGAGGCGGTGCCGTCTGGCGCGACATTGGCCGGTCCCCCAATGCGACCGGCAAGTTCTATACGGTGATTGGTCAGTAAGACTGACACTGGCTTATAGAAGTCCAGGACGGCGCGGGTTGGAGAGAGCCCGCGCCGTTTTTGCGCTCCAGTCAGAAGTCCCGCAGCAGCCGCCCGTATCCGTCCAGCCGGTCGTCCAGTCCGCCGGCGCGCAGGGCGGCCCAGAAGGTTGCCTGGTTCGAGGTGACCACCGGCTTGCCGAGTTCCTCCTCGAGCTGGCCGATCATCGTCATCACCGGAAAATCGGTGCAGGCGACGAACAGGGCCTGCGCCTCCTCGCGGTCGGCGCCGCGCAGGTGGTCGAGAATTTTGTCCCGCGGCGTGCGGGCGATGCGCGGATAATCCTCAAGGCCTTTTTCGCCGATCCCAAGGCCCGCTGCATGCACCGTCTCGATGCCGTTTTCGGCGAGGAACTTCACTTCGTGGTCGTTCAGCGCGTCGTGATAGGGAGATGCCAGCGCGATGCGAAAGACGCCGAGCGCCCGCAAGGCCTGCAGGATGGAGGCGGCGGTGGTCACGCAGGGAATGCCGGAAACTTTCGTCATGTAGCCGGGCAGGGACGAGGGCGGATTGACCATCGAGCCGGCGGTGCAGCCATAGGCGATGACGTCCGGCTGCGCCAGCGCCAGGTCGCCGGCCGCCTTGTCGATGTCGGCATACAGGCGCTTGGCGCCTTCCTCGCTGGTGGAATCCAGATGCAGCGCCATGCGCGTTGCGTGGATGGTGACGCCCTGCGGCGCCATGATCTGCCACTCGGCCTCGTTGACCGTATTGGTCGGCGGCACGATCAGGCCGATCTTGCCGCGCCAGCTGTAGAGGCTCTGGTGGCGTGCGGTTTCTGCTTGCATGTCCTACTCCGGAACTCTGTCAGCGATACTGCGCGACGTGGAGCGCCGCTGCCATTTGACCCTGTCCGGCATCTGCCGTTCGACCAGCTCGCGAAACTCCTGCCGCTGCGCCTGGCTGGCGAAAACCCTGTCCGGCACGACAATTCCCTGCATCCGGTTGAGCCACAGGAAGTGGTAGCCCGGCGCATCGTCAGCGCGCACGAAAGCGGACCAGTCTATGCGGCTTTCGACGCCGCGGTCATTCGTGCGGACATCTGCTTCGGTCGCATCGATTTCAACCAGCGCACCAGCGAGCGACTGCTTGCGATAGTAATGGCGGATCTGCAGCGGGACGACGACGTACTGAATGGCGATGATGGCGCCGCCCACACCGGCGAGCACGATCGCAATAAACTGAATGTGCCATCCGCGGATATTGGAAACCGCCACCAGCAGGACGCCGGCAACCATCAGCACGATGGCCAGATACAACGCCCATCTTCGCCACCAGCGGCTGAACCGGCCCTGATCCATCATCGCATGTGTCAGCGCGCGATAGTCGGGCAGGGAGTATTGGTAGCGCAGTTCCACGTCAGCTTGTCCCGCTCAGGCCTTGCTGCCGTCAGCAGACTCCTCGGCACCTGCCCACTTCTTCTCGAAGTCCCAGACATTCTGGAAGCCCATCAGCAGGCTGAAGTCCTTGAAGTCGTAAAGCGGCGTCTGCAGTCCGGCGCTGGAGCCATGCTGATGCAGGTGGCTGTAGGCAGAGCGTACCGCCGCACCCATGGCCAGGAACCCGATAGTCGGGAACAGACCGATGGTAAAGCCGATGTCCTGCAGTTCCTGCGCTGTCAGCACCGGTGTCTTGCCACCCTCCACCTGGTTGGCCAGCAGCGGCTGGTCGAACGAACGGCAGATTTTTTCCATTTCCTCGAGGCTTTCCGGCGCTTCGACGAACAGGATATCAGCCCCGGCCTTGGCGAAGGCTTCAGCCCGGCGCAGCGCCTCGTCCAGTCCGTGCAGGTTGCGCGCATCGGTGCGGGCGATGATGAGGAAGTCCTTCGAATCGCGCGTGTCGACGGCAACGCGGATTTTCGCCACGGCCTCTTCCAGCGAAACCACCGGGCGTCCGGGCGTATGGCCGCATTTTTTCGGGAAGACCTGATCCTCGAGCTGGATGCCGGCAGCGCCCGCCTTCTCGTAGCCGCGCACCGTGTGCTCGACATTCAAGAGGCCGCCGTATCCGGTGTCGCCATCGGCGATCAGCGGCGAGTTGGTGTTCTCGACGATCCGCGCCACGCGGCCCACCATGTCAGTGTAGGTGGCAAGCCCGGCGTCCGGCAGGCCAAGATAGGAAGCGACGGCGCCATAGCCGGTCATGTAGATGGCGGGAAAATCGAAGGTGTCGGCAATGCGGGCGGAGATCATTTCGAAGCAGCCGGGCAGGGCGGTGAAGGTCTTCGCGCGCAGGCGCTTCGCCAACGCAGCTTGTCTGGCAGCCTTCTTGTCTTCCATCGTTGCAGTCATCAGTGTCCCTTCCTGCCGGTAAGTTATTTCTGCGCGAGCATTTCGCGTGTCACATATTGGGCGAATGTATTGGGCTTGCGGCCCAGCAACCATTGCATTAGCTGCCCGTTTCCAATCAGTCCATGGGCGTCGTAGTGCTCGTTCATGATGCGCATGTTGTCGAGCCGGTGCTGCGGCATGCCGGCTGCTGTGGCCTGCGCCAGAAAATCCTCAAGCGGGCGTTTGCGTGCTTCCACCGGCCTGCCGAGCAGTCCGGTGAGGATACGGGCGCAGTCCCCCTGCGACAGGGCGTCCATGCCGGCAAGCTGGTAGGTGGCGAATTCGTGGCCCGGACTGGTCGCAACGATAGCCGCCGCTTCCGCCAGATCTTCAAGATCGGCGAGGGAAAAGCGGGCGCTGGTGCTGAACGGCATCGTGTGAACGCCACTTTCGGCAACGCTCTTCCAGGTTCCGGCAAGATGCTGCATGTATCGCGACGGCTGCAGGATCGTATAGGTCAGACCGGATTCGATCAGATACTGCTCTGCATCCAGTTTTCGCCGGTGATGAGGCACGCTGATGACCGGGTGGAGTACCGACCACAGGATCAGCCGGTTCACACCGGTCGTTGCGCAGAAGTCGGTCATCCTGCGGGCAATGACATCTTCCTGCGGATGCATGGGCGGGCAGATGTGCAGCACCTGTCCACACCCCTGCAGCGCTGCAGCAAGGCTGGCGTCATCGTCCAGATTGCCGATGGCGAAGTCCTCCACCCCGAGCGGTACGAGCACGTCCTGCGCTTCGCTGCGACGGATGAAGGCGCGAAGCTTCGCGCCGCGGGCTGTCAGAGCGGTTATGATGCGCCGTCCGGTATTTCCGGAAGCGCCGGTAACGAGAATGGGTTGTGTCATCGCGCAAACTTATAACGGGCTGCGGCGGACGGGAAACTCAAAAAAGCGGAAGGGTGGACGCCCGCGCGTTTCGGCGTGCTGCCCATCGGGCCTGCTACGCGGCGTCCTGCGTGCTCTCGCTAGTCAGCAGGGAGAAAATGCCGGCGCTGTCGCGGGTCTGCCGCAGTGCCGCCATGAGCTTCTCGTCGCGGAATGTGCGGGCGATCTGGGCGAGGGCCTTCAGATGATCGGCACCGGCGCTTTCAGGGGCGATCAGTGCAAAAATGATATCCACCGGCACACCATCCGTGGCATCATATTCTATCGGTTTCTCCAGCCGTGCAAGCACGCCGAACATGCGACCGAGTTTGGGTATCTTGGCGTGGGGAATGGCAATGCCCTCGCCAACGCCCGTCGAGCCGAGGCTCTCGCGCTGCCACAGCCCGTCGAAAATTTCCCGCTCCTTGAGACCGGAGACGGCCGCAGCACGCTCGCTGATTTCGAGCAAGGCCTGTTTCTTCGAACTCACCCGGGTGACGGGCAGGATCGCGTCGGCTGCAAGCAGATTTTCCAAACCCATGTAAGAGCCCTTATTCAGTCTTTGCACAGTGAAGCGGTCAATCTTCCGTACATGTAAATTCCGGCGACGCCTGCAGGCATGCGCCGTGATGAAAATGAAACCTTCAAAGCAACTATCAGGCCGTTTTGTCTCCGGCTGCAGGATCGATCCAGCCGATATTGCCATCAGGCCTGCGATAAACAATGTTGACGCGATCGCTGGTTGCGTGACGGAAGACAACCACTGGAGCGCCGGTCATGTCCAACCGCATCACCGCTTCCGAAACCGGCAATGTCTCCAGAGCGGCGGTCTTCTCGGCGACGACCACAGGGTTGAAATCCTCGACCTCGCCCTCTGCCTCCTGATCAGGCGCTTCGAGTACATAATCGGCAATCATCGCACCGTTTGCGTTCTGCGCGGTCTTCAGATGATGGTCCTTGAGCTTGCGATTGTAGCGGCGCAGACGCTTTTCCAGACGCGTCGCCGCGGCATCGAAGCTTGCGTAGGGTTCGTGCGCCCTGCCTTCCGAATGAAGGGTCATGCCTGACGACAGGTGCAGGGTGCAATCGCTGCGGTATCCGGCGCCTTCGTGGTCAACGACGATGTGACCGGAAACACTGCCATCGAAATATTTGCTGATGGCTGCTTCGACCCGGTCGAGGATATGCTCCCGCATCGCTTCGCCAAGGTCGAAATTCTTTCCTGTCACTCGTAGGGTCATTCTCAAACCTGCACATTGGACTACGCGAACTGCGCTACGCGGCTGTCAGAAACACATCGCTCCGGTAATTGCAATTCACCTGAACGACAATTGCAGCACGGTGATGTCGAATCATGAACACCTTAGGATTGTTTGCGGTTGCCGTCCATACAATTGACGGCCGCGTGTTTGGATATGTGGATTTTATTTCTATTTATTACAGCATCTTACAAAATATTTGCACAGAATCCAACGCGTGCCGGCAAGCGGTCAGCTGCCGGCAAACATGGCGATTTTTTCGCGCCGGCGCTGAACCGAAGAGGGTATGTGCAGGCTTTCCCGATACTTTGCGACCGTGCGGCGGGCGATGTCGATATTGGCTTCCTTCAGGCAGTTGACGATCGCGTCGTCCGATAGCACTTCTTGTGGTTTTTCCTGATCGATCAATTGCTTGATGCGGTGGCGGACCGCCTCGGCGGAGTGCGCCTCGCCGGTTCCGTGAGACGGTATGGCGGCTGTGAAGAAATACTTGAATTCGAACAGGCCGCGGTGGGTGGCCATGAACTTGTTCGAGGTGACGCGCGAAATGGTCGATTCGTGCATCCCGATAGCATCCGCCACGGTCTTGAGATTGAGCGGGCGCAGGTGCTCCACGCCCTGGGCGAAGAACGCATCCTGCTGGCGAACGATTTCCGTCGCTACCTTGAGTATTGTCCGGGCACGCTGCTCGAGGCTGCGGGTCAGCCAGTTGGCATTTTGCAGGCATTCGGCGATGTAGCTCTTGTCGCTGTCCCTTGTGGCGCTGCTGTTGACGGTCGCGACGTAGGTCTGATTGACAAGTACACGCGGCAAACCCTCTGGATTCAGTTCGATATGCCAGGAACCGTCTGGCGCCGGGCGCACCGAAACATCCGGGGTGACCGGCTGGATAGGAGCGCCTCCGAAGGCGCGGCCGGGTTTGGGGTCGAGTTCGCGGATTTCGGCAATCATGTCGGCGATGTCGTTCTGGTCGACGCCGCAGATCTTGCGCAGCTGGGCGAATTCGCGTTTCGCCAGCAGTGGCAGGTTTTCGATCATTGCCTGCATGGCGGGATCGTAACGATCGCGCTCGCGCAACTGGATAGCGAGGCATTCGGCGAGGTCTCGCGCGCCGATTCCCGGCGGATCGAAAGTCTGGACAATGCCCAGAACGCGCTCGATACGCTCGATGTCTGCACCGAGCCGTTCGGCAATTTCCGCCACGGGCTCGCGCATGTATCCGGTTTCATCAATGGAATCGATGATCGTCTGGCCGATCAGCAGGTCAGTCAGGTCGGTTATGGCAATTGAGAGTTGCCGGTTGAGATGCTCGGACAGGGACACTTCCGCTGCAACATAGGCTTCAAGATTGGGCGCTTCGCCGCTGCCGTCGCCTCCCGTGCCGGTCCATGACGTTGCGGACAGGCCGCTGTCTGCATGGTCCGCTGCCGGAGCAGCCGTGGCGGGCATGTCGGCGTCATAGGTGTTTGAAATTTCGGTGCCGAGTTTTTCTTCCAAAGCGCCGGCATCCACATCAAGGCTTTCGCGAGCCCAGTCGCCCTCGCTCTGATCCGCTATCGCGTCGGTGTCGCCATAATCTTCGCCGCCGCTGGCATCGCCATCGTCCTTGCCGGTTTCGGGAAGAATCTCTCCCGGGGCGCTGACGTCGTCGGCTCGCTCGAGCAGGGGGTTGCGCTCCAGCTCCTGTTCGACATACGCGCTCAATTCCTGGCTGGACAGCTGCAGCAGCTTGATCGCCTGCAGCAACTGCGGCGTCATGACCAGCGATTGGCCTTGCCGCAACATCATTTTGGCCGATAACGCCATATGCTCAACCCGCTTCCACGTTTGCCGGCAGATGTGCTTTCCGCCGGCACGCGCCCCGTCCATCGACAATCCCGGGCGCGAACCCGTCAGGATTTCCGGCAGGCAGTATAAAACGGCCTGCTTCTTGCTTATAGACATTTATGCACGGAATTTCCGTAAACAAAGGGTCGCAGTCTGCGCAATTCCCGGGACGGGGTTAAATAAGGGTGAGCGCGGCTGCGCCTATAGGACAGTGGGCCATCGCGAGAGGTCGCGAATGACCTCAAGTTTCTGAAACAATGCTATAATCTGAAGTCTTGGCCAAGATACAGCCGGCGCACATCAGGGTCGTCGACGATGGCCTGAGGCGAGCCTTCGGTCAACACATGGCCTGAATGGATAATGTAGGCCCTGTCGATCAATCCCAATGTTTCCCGCACGTTATGGTCTGTTATCAGGACGCCGATACCGCGCTGGGTCAGGTGCCGGACCAGGACCTGGATATCGCCGACCGCAATGGGATCGATGCCCGCGAAAGGTTCGTCGAGAAGCATGAACGAGGGCTGGCTGGCCAGCGCACGGGCAATTTCGCAGCGCCGCCGTTCGCCGCCGGACAAGGCAATGGAGGGGGAATGGCGCAGCCGCGCAATGTCGAATTCCTGCAGCAGTGCTTCCAGTTCGGCTTCCTGCCGGTCGCGTTCCTTGAACGTCACCTCGAGTACGGCGCGGATGTTGCCTTCAACAGTCAGGCCGCGAAAAATCGACGCTTCCTGTGGCAGGTAGCCAATGCCAAGGCGGGCCCTGCGATACATGGGCAACTGGGTGACGTCGTGTCCTTCTAGCTGGATCATTCCCTTGTCGGGGCGGACCAGGCCGGTGATCATGTAGAAAACGGTAGTCTTGCCGGCGCCGTTGGGGCCGAGCAGGCCAACGGCCTCGCCACGGGCAACAGCGAGGCTGACGTCCTGCACGACAGTGCGGCCGCCATAGCTCTTGCCTAGATTCCAGGCGCAAAGCCAGCCTTCATAGCGCTGGTCCCAGCCCTGATCTGCTGCCTGTTTTTCAGTCACCTATCCCCCAGCGGATAATGCGTGCGGCCTGTAGCCAATACCCTGTCAGCGCCGGTTGCCGGAACCGGAGCCCCTTGCCGGTGTACGATTGCCGCCCGGGACAAATACGCTGGTTACCCGGCCGCCGCCAGAGATCCGGGCTCGCCCGGAATTGAGATCATAGACCAGACGCGCCTTCGGGCCACCGCGGGTAATGTTGGAGCCCTGGGTCAGAATCGGATTACCGATCAGGTAGACGACATTCTTCTTCTTGTCGAACAGGCCGGAATTTCCGGTGCCGACCTGATCCTTCGAGGTGATGGTAACCGGTCCTGCAGCTTCCATTCGTTCAATCTGGTCGCCGCTGCTGCCGGATCCCGATTGTGCGTTCTTCATGGCGCCTTTGACGAGAAAGATCGTCAGCTTGGAGCATTTGAGAGTGGCGTCACCCTGGCTGGCGACAACACCACCGGAATAGACTAGCTTGCTTTCCTTGTCGAGGAAGTCGAGGCGGCCGGCATTGATGCTGATCGGGGCGTTGGACTTGCCGCCGGGAATGATGGCGCTGGCGGTACGTTTCTGGGCGGCGGCAGGCGTATGGACACATATCGCGAAGGCCGCTGCACAGGCTACGGCGCAGGCCGCAGCGCGAGCAAAGGTCCGGATCGCCGACGGTGCGGCGGGCGATGGTGACGCCATGATTATTGTCCCTCGTTCGTTGCGCCGGTTGCAGTCTGCGGGGAAGGGGCAGGTGCAACTCTTTGCGTGGCATTCAGCGCATCTTGCGATGCGCCGGCGGTTGCCGATTCATTGCGTCCGTTTAGCATACTGCGGACATTGCCGATGAAGATAATGCGCTTGCCGTTGTCGTCCACCTTGAGGCCGTTGGCGTCAATTGTGCCGCTGGCCATGTTCACCGAAACCGGATCCTGCGAGATCACGTCGCCGGATTTGAAGTTGATCGCTGCGCTGTCGAGCAAGATCAGGTAGGAACTGCCGCGAAACCGGATGCGGGCGTCGGATCCGGACTTGCTGAGCCGCATCCTGTCGGCGCTGGAATCGAAGACGCCGGCGGGGGCGGAGACCCTGATTGTGTCCTTGTCGTTGACCTTGATGGTGGCGTCGATTTCGTTCAGCTCGATAATCGTTGGCTTGCGGATGTCCTGAATGCCGGATCGCGCCACAAGCTGGTAGGGGCGCCCGTCCTTGCGGAAGCCGCTGAGCCTTGGATGTTCCATGGTTATGCGCGTGCCATTGAAGGTGGCGCGCGACAGGGATACGTCCTTCGGCAGCCTGGCAAACGGATCGAACCAGGCGTAGGCTATGGCAGCGACAAGCAAAACGCCGGAGCCTACGACAATTGCCCGCTTGAGCCAGCGGACCCGGCGTGAGTGGGCGCGCGCCGCAGCGAAGGCCGCAGCCTGCTGTGCAGGATTGCGGATGCTTATCCGGTGGTGTCCGGCATATGCGGCGGCATCGGTCATGTCTTCAGGTTGTGCTTTTCCGGTCCAGTCGAATTTGGCAACGATCCTTACACCATACAGGTGCATTTCGCAGGGGGCTGGCTCCTGCATATCCCGCTGGCGATCTGCGCCTAGCGCGCGTATGGGGCTCGATTAAGGCGCTTCAGTTGCCTTCCCGGCAATCACGATTGGTTGAGCGGCGGGAAGCCTGCCGCCTACGAATGGGAGAAAATATCCTCTTCGGCCCAGCCCATCAAATCGAGACGTGCGCGGTCCGGCAGGAAACGGAAACAGGCCTGGGCAACCTCCGTCCTTCCTTCGCGTTCCAGCATCGCATCCAGCTTGTCGCGCATGGCGTGCAGATGCAGGACGTCCGAGGCGGCATATTCCTGTTGCGCCTTGGTGAGTTCCGCCGCGCCCCAGTCCGAGGACTGCTGTTGCTTGGACATGTCTATGCCGAGCAGCTCGCGGGCCAGATCCTTCAGCCCGTGCCGGTCGGTATAGGTGCGGGTCAGGCGCGAGGCGATCTTGGTGCAATAGACCGGCTCCGGCATGGCGCCGAAGGCGTTGTAGAGCACGGCAAGGTCGAAGCGGCCGAAGTGGAAGATTTTCGTGACCTTCGGATCGGCGAGCAGCCGCTGCAGGTTGGGGGCGGATGTCTGTCCGGCTGCAATTTGCACCACATCGGCCGACCCGTCGCCCGCCGACAGTTGTACCACGCAGAGCCTGTCGCGATGCGGGTTCAGCCCGAGCGTTTCGGTATCGATGGCGACAGAATCGCCGAATGTGGAATTGTCGGGCAGATCGCCCTTGTGCAGTCTGATGGTCATCCCGGCGGCAGCTCCAAAAATCGTCTCCAAAATCGGCAATGCCGAATCCTGCCGGAACCATAGCACACACTCGGCGGGCGAAAGCAGTGCAATAGCGAAAAATCGGCGGTCGGGATTGCCACCCGGCCTGTTTTCTGTTGCGTCGATCTGTTTTCGCCGAGACTATTCGAACTTGCTGAGCGCCAGCGCCTTCTTGATGATCTCCGGCGGCGTCGATTTGAAGCCCTCCATGATTTCGCCGATGCGCTTGCCTTCCATCGGCTCGAAAGTCACGTTGAGCTTCTTGCCGTCGGCGACGGTGCCGGGATCTTTCATGGTATCCATCAGCGCCTTGCGCAGGGCTGCGACCCGGTTCGCCGGCGTGCCGGGCGGGGCGAAGACGGGCCGCGTAATCGACGTAGGCCGGAACAGGATTTCACCGATCTTCTTCATCTCGTCGGTAGGCAGGAACTTGCGGACGCTGACCGCATCGCCGAAAGTCGCAACCTTGTCCTTGTCGAGATTGACGTGGAATACGACCTTCAGATCGCCAGATTCCAGTTCGCTCTTATAGGCGGTCTTCACCGAGGATTCGTACATGCCGCAGGTTGCGTCGACCTCGCCCTTCTGGGCGGCGAGCATGACCGCCTTTGTGCCGCGATAGCCGTGTACCACCTTGATTGGCGCTTTCGCCACGTGCTTCAGGAACATTGGAAAGCGCGTCGTCTCGGTCTCTGGCGACAGCGAGCCGAAGACGATGGTCTTCTTTGATTTTATCATATCATCGAGCGTCCTGATGCCGACGCCGGCGCCCTTCCATACCGCGCAGGAATTGGTGTCGTTGTGCATGGAGCCGATCCATTCGAACTTCGCCGGATCGTATTTGGCGTTCTTGTTGCCGAATAATGGCTCCAGCATCACTGCGGCCGCGGCAACGCCGAGCATGGTGCCGTCCTTCGGCGCGACGGAGTAAATCCACCCGGCGACACGCATGCTGCCTGCACCGGGCATGTTGGCGACGACGACAGTCGGATTGCCGGGAATGTGCTTCGACAGGTGCCGCGCGACGAGACGGGTCGTCGTATCGTAGCCGCCGCCGGCACCGAACCCAACGTTCAGCGTAATCGTCTTGCCCTTGTAGAAGTCGGCTACGGCATCGGCGCGCGCTGTACTTGACACCAATCCGGCCACCAGCGCGGCAAGAGAAATAGCGCTGGCGTGGCGCATTCTGCGAGAAACCGTCATTCAATCCTCCCTGCAGCGCATCGTCCGATGCGCCTGTTGTTCGCCCTTCTGACCAGGCAGAGGGCAGGCTATTCCCTTTGCGGAATGCCGGCAATCGGGAAATGGTGCCTTCGATTGACTGGCGAGGCCTGGGCGGTCAAAAAAGAGGCGGGAGTGAGTTGAGGCGCATAATATTGGGGAGGTTTGCCATGTCCGTCAGGCGGCTGCGTATTGGCATGATCGGCATCGGCGTCGGTGGGGCAGAGATCCTGCGGGCCATGGACGGGATGGAGACGATCGAGGTGGTCGCCGGGGCGGACCTCGTGCCGGAGACGCTGCGGCGCTTCAATGAGCGCTTTCCGGAAGCGCGCACCTACCTGTCGGCGGAAGAATTGTGCCGCGACGACAATGTGGACGCTGTCTGGGTGTCCTCGCCTAACCGCTTCCATGCCGAGCACACGATCATGGCCGCCAATCATGGCAAGCATATCGTCGTGGAAAAGCCGATGGCGATTTCACTGGCAGAGGCGGGAGCGATGGTCGAGGCGGCGGAGAAGAACGGCGTCAAACTGCTGGCCGGCCATACCCGCGCCTTCACGACGCCGATCCGCGCCATGCGAAAGATCATCCAGTCCGGCTACTACGGTCAGCTTCGCGCGCTCAACATCTGGTCCTATTCCGACTGGATGCTGCGGCCCAGGACCGCCGATGAGCTCGATATCAACCAGGGGGGAGGTATCCCCTACCGGCAGGGGCCGCACCAGGTCGATACGGTGCGGTTGCTCGGCGGCGGGCTGGTCCGCTCGATCCGCGCCCAGACAGGCGACTGGATGAAGGAGCGTTCCATCCCCGGCTATTATTCGGCGTTCCTGGAATTCGAGAACGGCCTGCCGGCGACCATCGTCCATAACGGCTATGGCTATTTCGTCGGCGCCGAACTGGTGCCGTGGGGCTCCGACAAGCACATATACACAGCGCAGCAGCGTGGCGACATCCGCCGTCAGTTGCGGGCGGGTACCCGCGACGAGACCACGGACAAGCAGTCGATCCGCATCGGTGGTTCACGCGAGAAGGAATATTTCTACGACGAATCGAAGAACCCCTGGGTGCCGGAGGATATGGGTTTCGCTATCGCCAGTCTCGACCGGGCGGACCTGCGGCAATCGCAGTTCGGTGTTTTCGTCCACGACGACGACGGCAAACACGATCTCGACGTGGTTCCGGATCATGAAATGGGCATGGTGCAGCGCCGCGCCGAGCTGGAGGAACTCTATGCGTCGGTCGTTCATGGTACGCCGCTGTGGCATGACGGGCGCTGGGGTATGGCGACGCTGGAGGTATGCCTTGCCATCATCGAGTCGGCGAAGCAGCGCAGGGAAATCATGCTGCAGCACCAGATGCCGGTGCGAGACGACTATGATGCGGACATGGCCGTGCCGCTGCCGGTTACAATGGCCGGCGGGAAGCACTAGATAAAGGTATGTGATCCCGGAAGCGGTAGAGCCGCTATCCAGGATCTCCCAAGTGTATGCGGATAGCGGTCCCGGATAAATGCTCTGCATTTTCCGGGATGACGGAAACAGAATGCTCACTTCAGTCACGATAAAAATCTGCGGGCTTTCGACGCCCAATACCTTGCAGGCGGCGCTGGATGCGGGGACCGATATGGTCGGCTTCGTCTTTTTCGCGCCAAGCCCGCGCAACATTTCCTTCGATCTTGCCCGTGGTCTGGGCTCCTTGGCCAAGGGGCAGGCGGACAAGGTAGCGCTCAGCGTCGATGCTGACGATGCGCTGCTCGACCAGGCGGTGGCGGCCCTGCAACCGGATATCCTGCAACTTCACGGCAAGGAAAGCCCGGCGCGGATCGCGGTGCTCAAGGACCGTTACAAGCTGCCGGTGATGAAGGCGATCCATGTGTCCGAAGCTGCGGACCTTGCAGTCATGAACGAATACGAGGACGCAGCCGACCGGCTGCTGTTTGACGCCAAGCCCCCGAAAGGTGCGGTCCTGCCCGGCGGCAATGGCGCGGTATTCGACTGGACGATCCTGCATGGTGTGAAGACCGCAAAACCGTGGATGCTGTCCGGCGGGCTCGACGCTTCCAATGTCAGCGAGGCGATCCATGTTACCCGCGCTCACGGTGTAGACGTATCGTCCGGCGTCGAAAGCGCCCCTGGCATAAAGGACGAAGGACTGATCCGCGCTTTTGTGAAAGCGGCGCGTGAGGCGGCGGCAAGCTTCTGACGGCCTGGCTTTGAGGGTGTGGCTTTGAGGGCTTGGCGCGGCGGTCCATAGCGAATAGAACGCTACCGACAGGAGCCATCCATGAACGAACATCTCAATTCCTTCCGCAGCGGGCCGGACGAGACCGGGCATTTCGGTATTTTCGGCGGCCGTTTCGTCGCCGAGACATTGATGCCGCTCATCCTCGATCTCGAAAAGGCCTATGGCGAGGCCAAGGCCGATCCGTCCTTCCAGGCCGAACTTGACCATCTGGCCAAGCACTATGTCGGGCGGCCTAGTCCTCTGTATTTCGCCGAGCGGATTACCGAGCATTTGCGTGGGGTTGCGGCGAAGAATGGCGGCTCGGGCGGGGCGAAGGTCTATTTCAAGCGCGACGAGCTGAACCATACCGGTGCGCACAAGATCAATAACGTTCTTGGTCAGATCCTGCTCGCCCGGCGGATGGGCAAGAAGCGGATCATTGCCGAGACGGGAGCGGGTCAACACGGGGTCGCGACCGCGACGGCCTGCGCAAAATACGGGCTGGAATGCGTCGTCTATATGGGTGCGGTCGATGTGGAGCGTCAGAAGCCTAACGTCTTCCGCATGAAGCTGCTGGGCGCCAAGGTCGTGCCGGTGCAGTCCGGAGCACGCACCCTGAAGGACGCAATGAACGAGGCGCTGCGCGATTGGGTGACCAATGTCGCCGACACGTTCTACTGCATCGGCACGGCGGCCGGCCCGCATCCCTATCCTGCCATGGTGCGGGATTTCCAGTGCGTGATTGGCAACGAAACCCGCTGGCAGATGGAAGAGGCGGAAGGGCGGTTGCCGGATTCGCTGATTGCGGCAATTGGCGGCGGCTCCAACGCCATCGGCCTGTTCCATCCCTTCCTCGACGATCCATCGGTGGAAATCTACGGTGTGGAAGCGGCTGGCTACGGGCTCGAGGTGCCGGACGGCCATGCAGCCTCGCTTGCGGGTGGACGCGCTGGCGTACTGCATGGCAATCGCACGTATCTGCTGATGGACGAGGATGGCCAGATCAACGAAGGCCATTCGATTTCCGCCGGTCTCGACTATCCCGGCATCGGACCGGAACACGCCTGGCTGAAGGAATCGGGCCGTGTGACATATCTGTCGGCGACGGACAAGGAAGCGCTGGCGGCGTTCCAGTTGTCCTCGCAGCTGGAAGGCATCATCCCGGCGCTCGAGCCCAGTCATGCGCTAGCGAAAGTCATCGAGCTTGCGCCGCAAAAGCCGCGCGACCATCTAATGGTCATGAACATGTGCGGGCGTGGTGACAAGGATATCTTCGCCGTCGCCGAGCATCTGGGCGGAATGTAAGTTGCGCAGCCTTGCGCTCGCTTCGATCAGCGCAATGCAAATGCCAGCGCTGCGAGCAGCAGGATCAGGGTTCCCAGGCCGTGCAGCAGTCGTAAATTGGAATGGCGCATTGCTATCCCCGTCAATCGTAGCGGAAACGTTCGCTGACGATCTCGCCGGGCTTGACGCCCATTGCGCGCAGTGATCGCTCGACCGCATCCATCATCGGCAGCGGGCCACAGACATAGTATCGCGTTGCGGCATCGCGATCTGCAAGGCATTGTTCCAACACTGGTTGCGTCAGGTCTCCGGCAGGCCCTGTCCAGTCAGGCGGCGGTTCGCCGAGAACGAGGTGCAAGCGCAGGCCGATGCTTTCCCGCATTGCCTCCAGTTCATCGCGGGCAACGATCTGCCCGGAAATCCGGTTGCCATAGACAAGGGTGACAGGAACCTTCTCGCCGCGCCCATCAAGCGAGCGCAGCAACGACAGGACAGGTGCTATTCCGACCCCCCTGCGATGAATACGAGAGGGCCGGTCAGCCTGTCCGGCAGGATGAAACTGCCGTGCGGGCCGTCAATATATGCGGCTGTGCCGGGCTGAATTGATCCAAGCCGGTCCGTGAAGTCGCCGCTTTCCTTGATCGTGAACTCCATCCGCGGCAGCGCTGCCGGCGCCGACGATATCGAGAATGGATGTTCGGTGAGACTAAAGGGCGAATGCCCGATATTCAGCCAGACGAACTGCCCTGCAGCGAAGTTGCGGCTTTTCCCGCTCTCGGGCTCGATGACAACACGCCATGTGCGTAGTGCAGCTGGCTCCACTGCAACGACCTTGTACGGATCGCGGATCTGCATCAGAGGCCGCAGGCCATAGATGACGGCCAGCGAGCCGAAAGCGATGGCGCTGAGTAGCAGCCATATACCGGCCAGCAATGGGCTGGCGCTGTATGTGCCGATGGACAGCATGTGATGCAGGCCGAGAGCCGCTATCGCGCCAGCACCCAGGCCATGGGTCAGGCGCCAGGCTTCGTAGCGGATTGGCAGCCGGTCGCGCCAGATGCCCATGGCCATGAGGAATATCAGCAGGATCCAGGCAACAACGCCTGTGCGCAGCCGCTCCGACATGAACAGGGTCAGCAGCAGGTCGCCGGCGCCGTCGCGCCCGGACATCAGCCTTGGCGCGGCGTAAAGCATCGGATGAACCAGTAAAAGGACGAAAAGCGTGCGCGCGGCAAGCTGGTGCAGATGCAGGATGACATCAATGCCGGCCTTTCCGGAGATCAGGAAAAAGCGCCCGGACAGCAGGAACTGCGCGAGCAGCAGGGCGAAGCCGCTCATCGCCAGCGCTGCGGAAAACTCGCGCCAGCGGTTTTCCGGTTCTTCGCCTGTCAGGGCAGCTATCGCCAGGGGTATCACGGCAAGCGCCAGCAGGAGGCTTGCTACGAGGCCCGGTGCAAACGCCCATTTACGGGCTTCGCGTGGCGTTGGTCCGCGCTCCTGTGGCGTTGTGTTCATTTCTTTTGATCGGCAATGTGCCGGATGATGAGGGCGCGGTCCTCAGCGGAAGGCGGGTAATGCTTGCTCAGGACCCCATCCAGCCAGGTCTTACGTTTTGTGTCGTCCGGTTCCTTTCTTAGCCAGCCGCTGATCGCACGTTTACCGTGACACTCACCGCAACTCTTCTTAAAGGCCTGATCTGCTTCGTCCGCCCGGACGTTTGAGGCGAGGGGCGCCACTGCGAGAGCGAGCAGCATCGCCAGGAGAGCCAGCCAGCGCGAGCGGCCTGGGGCAGAGCATAGTCGCATGATTCTCCTCCTCACTGCATCGGGAGAAAGCAATCTTGCATGATTTTGTGTCGATTTATTTGAGCCAGCGCAAAACCGCTATCTTTGTGAGCCGCTAACCGCAGAGTTCGTTCAGCGTGTTGCTCCTACGCGCGCTCTTTTTGTAGTGCGCCTTTCCCCTCACCTGAGAATGCTTACCCTTTTTTGCGGGCAGCCTGTTCTGCGCGGTCGGCCATGCGCTTGATCATTTCCTTGGTCAGCGCACCGGTGCGCCTGGCTTCCTTGCGTGCGTAGAGACCTTCGGGCTTGTCAGGCTCCGACGCCGCGGTCTCTTCTTCCGTAGCGGTCAGCGCCTGGATGGCGCGGCCCGAAGTCGTTTCGGCGGCGTAATCATGGAAAACGGAATCGGGATCCCATAGCGCCGCCTCGCGCGCGGTTTCTTCCCTGTCCTTATCCTTATCCTTTCCGGCCACGACGTCCTTCTTCCGGCTTTCATCTTCAATTCGCGGTTTATCGGTCATTCGGGCTTTGCCCGTCAAGTCCGGGGAAACCCGCAAGATTTCGCAAAGCCTGCCCGGAAATCGCATAGGCACACGCTTGCACAGACCGTTCGGAAAAGCCCAGTGATGTATAGAAGCTGTTTGCTCCATCATTCGTCAACGCTGCCGAAAGGGTTATTGCAGCGCATCCGCCTGCGAGTGCTTCGCTGGCAAGATGTTCCATGAATTTGCGGCCGAGGCCCAATCGGCGGAACTGCGGCTTCACGAACATCAGGTCCAGATGCCGGATGCGCAAGCCGCGCAGCAGGTTCGGCCAGTCGTAAGTCATGGCGCTTCCGACCGGGAGGCCGTTGACAATGGCCAGGTGAATTTGTCCGATTGCGCTTTCGCCATGGCAGTATCGCGCGACAGATTCTGTCGTTGCAACATGGTTGTCGCCATGGAAAGACATCAGTGCCGTGATCATGTCCGCGGCGCTCGCGCATTCGCAATTCAGCATCGGTCGAAAAGTGAATTCAGGGCAGGTGGCGTCTTCTGGTGCGATGCTCGGCTTCGAGGGCGTGGCTTTTTCTCCACGAGGGCAGTTGCGGCAATACTCTTTCAGAAGTTGTCAGGCTGCAGTGCCCTGTCGCACAGGTCCG
Source organism: Alphaproteobacteria bacterium (assembly GCA_029979185.1). Classification (GTDB taxonomy): domain Bacteria; phylum Pseudomonadota; class Alphaproteobacteria; order Rhizobiales; family Beijerinckiaceae; genus Terripilifer. The sequence continues at coordinate 18,170 of JAPOIA010000004.1, forward strand.
GCATAGCCGGAGGCAGGCGAAAATAGGCGGCAACGGCTTGGAAAGTGCTGCGCTTGGGCGTAGAAGCGGGCATTCGGAATTTACCGCAACAGCGAGAGACCGCCATGACCTACAAGCACGCCCCGATGTTCCCGCTCGCCAAGGATGCAACGCCCTACCGCAAGCTTTCCGACAAGGGCGTGCGAGTCGAAAAATTCAACGGCGAAGATGTGCTGGTGGTCGAGCGGGAGGCGATCCGGCTGCTCAGCGAGCAGGCGATGATGGACATCAACCACCTGTTGCGGCCCGGCCACCTCGCCCAGCTGGCGAAGATTCTCGACGATCCGGAAGCGACCTCGAACGACCGTTTCGTCGCCTACGACCTGCTAAAGAACGCAAATATCGCAGCTGGCGGCGTTCTGCCCATGTGCCAGGATACCGGCACAGCCATCGTCATGGGCAAGAAGGGCCGCCGGGTCTGGACCGATGGCGAAGACGAGAGCGCATTGGCGGAAGGCGTCCTAGACGCCTACGACAAGCAGAACCTGCGCTATTCGCAGGTCGCGCCGCTTTCGATGTTTCAGGAAATGAATACGGCCAACAACCTGCCAGCGCAGATCGACATCTATTGTGAGGGTGAGGACGAGTACAAGTTCCTGTTCATCGCCAAGGGCGGCGGCTCGGCCAACAAGACCTTCCTGTTCCAGCAGACCCCGTCGGTGCTGACACACGACCGGATGGTCAGCTTCCTGAAAGAAAAGATCCTGACTCTCGGCACCGCAGCCTGTCCGCCCTATCACCTTGCCATCGTGATTGGCGGCACCTCGGCGGAACTGAACCTGAAGACCGTAAAGCTGGCCTCGACACGTTACTACGATGGCCTGCCCACGGAGGGCGGCGAGGACGGTCACGCCTTCCGCGATCTCGCCATGGAAGAGGAAATCCACAAGCTGACGCAAAGCCTTGGCGTTGGCGCGCAGTTCGGCGGCAAGTATTTCTGCCACGATGTTCGCGTTATCCGCTTGCCGCGCCATGGCGCTTCGCTGCCGATCGGTCTTGGCGTGTCCTGCTCGGCGGACCGTCAGGCGCTGGGCAAGATCACGAAGGACGGCGTTTTCCTGGAGGAGCTGGAACACGATCCGGCGAAATATCTGCCGCATGTAGACGAGGATGCGCTGGGCGGCGATGTGGTGAAAATCGACCTCAACAAGCCGATGAAAGATATCCTCGCCACGCTCAGCCAGTATCCGATCAAGACACGGCTGTCGCTGACCGGCCCGATGATCGTTGCCCGCGACATGGCGCACGCGAAGTTGCGCGAGAAGCTGGAAAAGGGTGAGCCGCTGCCGGACTATTTCAAGAACCATCCGGTCTATTATGCTGGTCCCGCCAAGACGCCTGCAGGCATGGCCTCCGGTTCCTTCGGGCCGACGACAGCCGGGCGCATGGATTCCTTCGTCGAGCAGTTCCAGGCAGCTGGCGGCTCGATGGTCATGCTGGCCAAGGGTAACCGCTCCAAGCAGGTGACCGACGCCTGCAAGGCCCACGGCGGTTTCTATCTCGGCTCCATCGGCGGCCCCGCCGCGCGGCTGGCGCAGGACTGCATCAAGAAGGTCGAGGTCGTTGAATATCCTGAACTGGGCATGGAAGCGATCTGGCGTATCGAGGTGGAAGACTTCCCGGCTTTCATCGTCGTCGACGACAAGGGCAACGACTTCTTCAAGGAGTTGAACCTGAGCTGAGGAAGCAAAGCGGTCGGCAAGAGTGGAAGCCGAAGATGAAAAGTTATCAGACAGGCTTGCTCCATCACCGGCCGGACAAGTCTTCTCCTGGTTACACGATCATCGCGCCGATGCGGCACGAGTCCAGTTACATCGTGAACATGGAAGGCGAGGTCGTTCATGAATGGAAGCTGCCGGGCCCCTTGGGGTCCAAGGCTTTCCTGCTACCCAACGGCAACCTGCTGTGTTCCGTCGTAACGGCGGATGGCATTCCCATTCCCGGCGCGAAAGGCGGCCGCATTCTCGAACTGGGTTGGGATGGCAATATCGTCTGGGAGCATATCGATCACAGCCAGCACCACGACATTGTCCGGCTCGACAACGGCAACACGTTGTACCTGTCGCGGGAAGTCTTGAGCGACGAGGATGCGGCGAAAGTGATCGGGGGGCTTCCGGGAACGGAAATAAAGGGCAAGATATTCGGCGATGTAGCCCGCGAAGTGAATGTGGATGGAGAGCTTGTCTGGGAGTTGTATTTCAAGGATGCCGATTTCGAGACGTTTCCGCTGGCGTCGGATTGCCATCGCGGTGAATGGGCCCATGCGAATTCAATAGCCGCCACCTTGGATGGCGATGTTCTGGTGAGCTTCCGGCATCTCGACACGATCATGATAGTCGGACGCGAAACGAAAGAGATAGTCTGGCACATGCGGGACCAGACCTGGGGTCATCAGCACAATGCCGAAATGTTACCCAATGGAAACATAACGCTCTTTGCAAACGGCATGAACAACCTGCATCAGCCTTTGCACTCGCGTGCGCTGGAAATTGAACCCAAGTCCGGCAAGATCGTCTGGCAATACATGGACCCGCAACGGTGGACCTTTTTCAGTCCCGTCATGAGCGGGATACAGCGGCTGGAGAACGGCAATTCGCTGATTTGCGAAGCGCTTAGCGGACGGGTGTTCGAGGTGGATGGCGCGGGGAAGATCGTGTGGGACTATATCGTTCCGATGCATCATCCCAATCCGGTGGTGCATGGTTCCAGCAACATCCTGTTCCGGGCCTATCGCTACGCGCCGGATTCAGCGGAAATTGCTGGGAGGCTTTAGGCTTATATCACTATAGTGTTTCTGGTTTGATGAGGCGCTCCAGCGGACCGATTGGTGCAGTGATTTTCCTTCAAATAGTTGAACCCGATTCATACTAGGACTGATTATGAGCAATGACGAATTATTTATTCCCCCTTACGTCGAAGCGCCGGAACAGATCCGGTTATCTCCCGGACTACTGAAAGCAGCTATCAACAATACGATAAGCACATGGCCGAAATCGCTCTACGAGACCGGTTTCTACAAGCCGCCTGGAACGCGTGTCCTGTTGACCTGCGATGAGGGAGCGATCGAACAGATGCTGTTGCGCGAAGCCGACAGGTTCCCGCAATCGAACCTGACGTTGCGGATATTGTCGCCTGTCTGGCGCGGCGGGCTTGCCGCACAAAGCGGCCATGCATGGCGCTGGCAAAGGCGCGCCATGGCGCCGGCCTTCACGCCTGCCGCCGTAGAGCCGGTCATAGCCCCGGCCGTCCGGTCGGCGCGCAAACTGGCGGTACGCATGCAGGATGATGGAGTGCCGGTGGACGTTTTTGCGGCCGCCGCCGATGCCGTTACAGATGTGGTGTTCGATACATTTCTTGGAGCTGCTTCCGCCGAAGGTAGGAAGCGTTTCAACGCGGCGGGGATCGAACTTACCCGGCAGATGGGCAAGCTCAACCCGGCAGATATTTTCAATCTTCCGAACTGGACCCGGCCCTCGCTGGGCATGACTGCGCGCGGCCCGGCAGACGATCTTCACGCGCTTGTCGCGGAACTTCTTACTGATGAAACGCTTGCCGACAAACAGTCGGGCCAGTTGCATCTGCTGCGCATGCTTGCTTCTGCTGTTGATCCGGAAACTGGTACAGCAATGAACCCGGTGCGCCTGCGCGAAAATATTGTTGGCGCACTGGCGGCAGGGAGGGAAACCACGGCGCTTGCGCTGGCGTGGACGCTCTGGCTTGTGGCCCGTCATCGCCCGACGCGCGAAAGACTGGCGTTGGAGGCAGCGGCGCTGCCCGCAGAGGAAGAACTGACGGCCGAGACATTGCGTTCCGCACCGTTCAGCCTGCAGGTTATTCGTGAGGCGATGCGGCTTTACCCGCCCGCCCCGCAGATCGCGCGAACCGCAGCCGAAGCAGTCAACCTGGCCGGCCACGAATTGCGCAAGGGCGATCAGGTCGTCATTGCAGCCTACGCCTTGCATCGCCGCGAAGACTATTGCCCGATCCGCACGCCTTCGATCCGGACCGCTTTTCAGCAGAGCGATACAATGCACGGGCTTCCCGCCTGCGTTACCTGTCGTTCGGCGGCGGGCCGCGCATCTACCTCGGCATGGCCTTCGCGCTTGTGGAAATGCAGGCGATGCTCGTGACTATAATGCGAACAGGCTCACCGGTGGTGAGTCCCGGGCATGACATTTTGGACTTCGAAGTTGGAGCAACCTTGCGACCAAGGAACGGCCTGTTCGTTGCGCTGGACAGTTGATGCTGCCTAATAGAGCCCGCCACCCTCAGGCGGCGGAGGTTTTCGGCTTGGTCGGCAGGACGATCACCTTCGTCTTCACCGGCGTTTTGTTGTACAGGTCCATCATGTCCTGTGTGAGCAGGCCGGTGCAGCCGCTCGTGATGCCCTTGCCGATCGTATCGGGGAAGATGGTGCTGTAGATCGTGTACAGCGTGTACCGTCCGTTCTGGTATAGGTAGAGCACGCGGGCGCCGAGCGGATTGTCGAGGCCGCCCGGCATGCCCTTGGCGTATTTGGCCGCTTCCGGCTGTCGTGCGATCATTTCCTTCGGCGGGGTCCAGGTCGGCCATACGCCCTTACGGCCGACATAGGCCTCGCCGCTCCATTTGAATCCGTCGCGGCCGACATTGGCCCCATAGCGGGTCGCCCAGCCTTTGCCCTCGATGCGATAGACGAAGAAGTTGCCGGGATCGATGATGATCGTGCCGGGTGCTTCCGCGCTCTCGTAACGGACTTTCTGACGGTAGTATTTCGGGTCGACCTTCTTGTAATCGGCTGCCGGAATCTTGAACTTGTCGTCGTCAATCGAGGCGTACATCTGCGACAGCTGTGCATCGCTCAGCCCGGATGCGGTGCAACCCCCCAGTGCGATCGCGCCGAGACTTGCAGCAGAGCCAAGCAAAAGCGACCGGCGGTCCAGAAGCTTTCGGTGAAGTTCAGATGTGGTGACGCCTTCGATTGCGCCGGAACCGGTGCTGTCTCCCTTGATGATCATGACTTGCCATTCTCCTGTCGTAATGCCCGACCGGATGATACTCCGGCATACAAACTGAACGCCCCTGCCATACGCTCCTGCGGGGTGACTTTGCCTCCGGTTGGTCCGCTTGGCAAGCTTGGCGAACTGCGCGGTCCGGTATTTTGCTCTGGCTAGCCTGTTGCCCTGACGGAATGAGGCTCACCGTTGCTTTCGTTTGCCCATCGGCATCACCGTGCGCACCCTGCCGCCGGAGCGATAGATCCGGATGCCGTTGACAGAACCTGAGTGCACGCGCTTGCGACCATATTCCCTAGCTGAATTGCGGATTTTTCCCTTCGGCGCACGATATGCCTTACCCGACCGCGATGCGCCACGCTTCGGGCCGAAGGATGCGAGGCACCTGTTGTAGGCGTCGCCGTCCTGGACTTTTTCGCAGTCGTTGATCGCACGCGGCTTCGCCGTGGCGGGCGTTGCTGCGAGCAATGCTGCAGCTATTGCGGCAAGGGTCAAATATCGGGAGGAAAGTTTCATCAGGTTCGAAATATCCGGTGTCATCGTCCCAGCAGATAACCCAGAACCGGGGGCACGATTATGGCGGTCATCAGTGCGTTGAGCGCCAATGCTATGGCGGCAAATGTACCTGCGACGGAATTGACCTGAAAGGCACGCGCGGTGCCGATACCGTGCGAAGCGAGCCCGGCGGCGAAACCGCGCGCCCGCCAGTCGCGGATGCCGAACAGCGTCAGCAGCGGCGTCACGATGATGGCGCCGAATATCCCGGTCAGGATCACCAGCACGGCAGCCAGCGCGGCGTCACCGCCCAGTTCGCTGGCGATGCCCATGGCCACGCCCGCGGTGACGGACTTCGGAGCGATGGAAGCAATAATGGTTTGTGGCACGCCGAACAGTTTGACGATGGTAACTGCCGATACGAGCGCTGTCAGCGACCCGGCCACAAGAGCCGCCAGCATCGGCGCAATCGCGCGGGCGACGACCCGGCGGTTCTGGTACAGCGGCAGGGCGAGCGCCACGGTCGCCGGGCCAAGCATGAAGTGAACGAATTGCGCGCCTTCGAAATAGGTCTTGTAGGGCGTGCCGCTGAGCGCCAGCAAAAGGGCAATCATCCAGACCGCGTGCAGCACCGGATTGGCGAGCGGATGCCGGCCTGTTGCGGCTGAGAACCGGTCGGCAACGGCATAGGCGATCAGCGTCACCGAGAGCCACAACAGCGGCGTGCGCGACAGGTAAACCCATAGCGAAAAGAAATTGTCGCCGCTCATTGCATGTCCTCACCGGTCTGCGGCTCGGCATTCGTCAGCGAAGCAACGAAGCGAAAGACAAAAGCTGTTACGAGAAGGCCGAGAATTGTCGAGACGACGAGGGCCAGCGCCAGCGCCAGTCCGTGCGTGCGCAGTACCTGCAGGTTCTGGATGACACCGACCCCGGCGGGAACGAACAGCAGGGATAGGTTGGCAAGCAGCATATTCGCGGCATTGTCGAGCGAGCCGTCGTTGATCTCGCGCGGCAAGACAGGTTTTGCCTTGTCGCGCAGGAACAGCAGCGCCAGTAGCAATGTCGCACCAAGCACCGGACCCGGCACCGGCACGCCCAGCCCGCGGGCAAGACCTTCGCCGGCGAGCTGGCACAGCAGCAGGGTTGCGATAGCGATGACCATGACAAGGCGTCCTTACGTGGCGCCCGAAGCGTGTTACGCGCTACCCGCGCAGCGTCGCGCCGGTTTTCTTTGTCACTTCGGCGACGATCTTTCCGGCGACGGCCTCGATCTCGGCATCAGTCAGTGTCTTTTCGCGCGGCTGCAGCGTCACGGAGATCGCCACCGACTTCTTGCCCTCGGGAATGCCGGTGCCTTCGTAGATATCGAAAACGTTCACTCCGGCCAACAGGCTGCGTTCCGCCGATTGCGCGGCGCGCAGAATGTCGGCGGCGTTGACGCTGCGGTCGACAATGAAGGCGAAGTCGCGTTCAAGCGCCATGAACTCGGACATGTCGAGCTTCGGCTTTACCTTGGTCGGCTTGGCGCGCGGCGCTGGTACGGCATCGAGGATGATTTCAAAGCCGCAAACCGGTACGTCGATGTCGAAGGCTTCCAGCACGGCGGGATGCAGTTCGCCGAAATGGCCGATAATGTTCTTCGGGCCGAACTGCAGGGTGCCGCTGCGGCCCGGATGCAGCCAGGACGGGCCGCCGGGTACGACAGCCATGCCCTGCGCGGCAACGCCGAGCGCGCCGAGCATCGCCATGGCGTCGGTCTTGGCGTCGAATACGTCGATGGATTTCGACGCGCCAGCCCAATGGCGGCCGGAGCCTGCCAGTTTTGCTGTGCCGGAGCGGACGGCGGCTGCGGCCTGGCGCTGGTCGCGCTCGCCTGCGCCAAGGAATATCTGGCCGACTTCGAACAGGCCGACATCGCGATAGCCGCGGTCGGCATTGCGGCCAACGGCTGCCACGAGACCGGGCATCAGGCTGGGGCGCATGTCGGACAGGTCCGAAGCGATCGGATTGGCCAGTGCCAGCTCCGGCTTGCCGCCGCCGAACATCTCTGCGCGGTCCTTTGAAATGAACGACCAGTTGACCGCTTCGACAAGGCCCTGTGCCGCCAGCGCGCGGCGTGCCTGGCTGGTACGCCGCTGCAGGACGGTCAGGATCGGTTTGGCGACGGTCGCCTCCATACGCGCCAGCGGTACGGATGCGACGCGGTCGACGCCGGCTATACGGACGACTTCTTCAACGAGATCGGCCTTGCCTTCGACGTCTGGCCGCCATGTCGGCACGGTGACGGCGACATTGTTCCCTGTTCCTTCCACGGTGAAACCGAGCTTCTGCAGGGTTTCGATCTTTTCCTCGCGTGGCAGTTCGAGGCCGGTAAGCCGTTCCACTTCGCCAAGGGGGAATTCGATCCTGTTGACCGGGTTCGGGACTTCTCCGGCGACGATCAGTTCGGAAGGCTCGCCACCGCACAGGTCCATCACCAGATGGGTAGCGAGTTCCGCGCCCGGCACACAGAAGGCCGGATCGATGCCGCGCTCGAAGCGATAGCGCGCATCGGTGATGATGCCGAGATCGCGGCCCGAACGGGCAATGTTCATCGGATCCCACAGCGCTGATTCGATCAGCACATCTTTCGTGCTTTCGTCGCAGCCGGATTCCTCGCCGCCCATGATGCCGGCGATGGATTCAACGCCCTTGTCGTCGGCGATGACGACAGTTTCGGATGCGAGCTCATAGGTCTTGCCGTCGAGCGCCAGAATCTTCTCGCCATCCTTCGCGCGGCGCACGACGAGATTGCCCGTAACTTTCGCGGCATCGAAGACATGCAGCGGGCGGCCGCGGTCGAAGGTGACGTAGTTGGTGATGTCGACCAGCGCGTTTATGGGGCGCAGGCCGATGGCGCGCAGGCGCTTCTGCATCCATTCGGGCGAGGTGCTGTTGGTCACGCCGCGCACCATGCGCAGGGCGAAGGCCGGGGCGAGATGCTTGTCCTCGTCGGCGAAATCGAGCGTCACGGAAACCGGGCAGGGGAACTTGCCCTCCGACGGTTTGATTGCATGGCCCTTCAGCTTGCCGATGCCGGCGGAAGCCAGGTCGCGGGCGATGCCGTGGACGCCAGTTGCATCCGGGCGGTTGGGGGTAAGGCCGATCTCGATGACAGGATCGGAGAGTTTGGCGAATTCGACATAGATCTCGCCGACCGGCGCATCTTCCGGCAGGTCGAGAATGCCGTCATGGTCGTCGGATAGTTGCATCTCCGCGCCGGAACAAAGCATGCCATTGGACTCGACGCCGCGGATAACGCCCTTGCCCAGCGTCATGTCCTTGCCGGGGATATAGGTGCCAACCGGCGAAAAGACGCCTTTCATGCCGGTGCGGGCATTCGGTGCGCCGCAGACGACCTGCACCGGTTCCTTGGCCCCGGTATCGACCATGCAGACGCGAAGTCTATCCGCATCCGGATGCTGTTTCGCCTCGATGACGCGGGCAACGATGAAGTCCTTCAGCTTCGCTGCCGGATCGTCGACGCTTTCGACCTCAAGGCCGATCTTGGTGAGGGCCTCGCAAATCTCCTCCAGCGAGGCGCTGGTATCGAGATGGTCCTTGAGCCAGGAGAGGGTGAACTTCATTGTTTTGCTCCATCGAAGCCCTCCCCCCTTGCGGGGGAGGGTTGGGAGGGGGGCGGATGGACGCGACTGCGGGCGGCCTGCAAAATCAGGCTGGCGACGCGATCGCGGTTGTCGAGAATTTCTTCGTTGGTGAAACGCAGAACCTTGTAGCCGCGCTGAAACAGAAAATTGGACCGGCGGCGGTCTGCACTTTCCACGTCAGGATCGTTGTGGTGAACGCCAGCCGCTTCTACGATCAATCTTGCGGAATGGCATACGAAGTCAGCGATGTATGGAGCTATCGGGGTTTGCCGCCGAAACGACAGACCGTTCAACCGATGCGCGCGCAACATCTGCCACAGGGCTTCTTCAGCCCGTGTCATCCGGCTTCGCATCTCTTTCGCGTTGCGTCGTGTTGTTTCCGGTATGGTGCGATGTGGCATTGAAATCGGGGACGGCATCAAGATCGCCCCCCTCCCTGGCCCTCCCCCGCGAGGGGGGAGGGACGTTCAGAACTCTTCACACTAACTGGTCAGCCCGCCGGCCAGCGTCGGCAGATCGAGCGGGCGGAAGCCGTAATGCGACAGCCAGCGGACGTCGGCCTCGAAGAAGGGGCGCAGGTCCGGCATGCCATATTTCAGCATGGCGATGCGGTCGATGCCCATGCCCCAGGCGAAGCCCTGATACTCGTCCGGGTCGATGCCGCAGTTGCGCAGCACATTGGCGTGGACCATGCCGCAGCCGAGGATTTCCAGCCAGTCCTCGCCCTCGCCGAAGCGGATTTCGCCGCCCTTGCGCGAGCACTGGATATCGACTTCCATCGACGGTTCGGTGAAGGGGAAGAAGGACGGGCGGAAGCGCATCGTCACATTCGGCACTTCGAAGAAGGCCTTGCAGAATTCTTCCAGGATCCATTTCAGATTGCCGAGGTGGGCCGTCTTGTCGATCACCAGCCCCTCGACCTGATGGAACATGGGCGTATGGGTCTGGTCGGAATCGCAGCGATAGGTGCGGCCCGGGCAGATGACGCGGATCGGCGGCTTCTGGTTCAGCATGGTGCGTACCTGCACCGGGCTGGTATGCGTGCGCAGCAGCTTGCGCTGACCGTTCTCGTCCGGGTTGAAGAAGAAGGTGTCGTGCATCTCCCGGGCGGGGTGTCCTTCCGGGAAGTTCAGCTTGGTGAAGTTGTAGTCGTCCTGTTCGACGTCCGGCCCTTCGGCGATGGAAAACCCCATGTCGGCGAAGATCGCTGCCAGTTCGTCCATCACCTGGCTGATCGGATGAATGCGCCCCGTTGCGGCAGCAGGCTCGCGGACAGGCAATGTAACGTCCACCGTTTCGGAGGCAAGGCGGGCTTCCAGCGCAATCTGCTTGAGGACCGTGCGCCGGTTGGCGATGGCGCTCGTCACCGTGTCCTTGACGACATTAATGGCGGCGCCGGCGGTCTTGCGTTCCTCCGGGCTCATCTTGCCGAGGGTGGCGAGTTTGGCGGATACGGTGCCCTTCTTGCCGAGCGCGCCGACGCGCACGGCTTCGAGCGCTGCCTCGTCGGAAGCGGCGGCCACGGCGGAAAGGATTTCAGACTGCAGGGTTTCGAGATCGGACATGGATTCGAGATCGGACATGGAAATGCGCTCTCACATCGAGAAATCTCCAGAGCCATTGACGATTCCACTGAATCGCTTGCTGGCCCCAGCTCATTGACTTGACGCGTTCCCGGACGGAAAACCGGTGACCACTTTTCCTGGAAACGCTTCAGTTTGCAGCGCGGGCGCAAATCCATCCGGCTGCAATGAAAAAGCGGAGGCTACCAGGCCTCCGCTTGCGTTTGCAGACCCCGGTAGCAGGATCGAAGAAATCAGGCAGCCTGCGGCAGCGCAGCCTTGGCCTTTTCGACGATCGCCTTGAAGGCGTCTGCCTCGTGAATGGCCATTTCGGAGAGAACCTTGCGGTCCACCTCGATCCCGGCCTTCGCGAGGCCGTTGATAAACTGGCTGTAGTTGATCCCGCATTCACGCACGGCTGCGTTCAGGCGCTGGATCCAGAGGGCGCGGAAGACGCGCTTCTTGTTCTTGCGGTCGCGGTAATTGTACTGCATCGCCTTGTCGACGGCAGCCTTGGCGGTGCGGATCGTATTCGAGCGGCGGCCGCGGTATCCCTTGGCCTTGTCGAGAATTTTCCTGTGGCGGGCATGGGCTGTAACGCCGCGTTTTACGCGTGCCATGACAGATCTCCTTCAAAAACTGGAAAGTTGGAACTCAGGGGTAGCCTCATGGCTCCCGTCAGGCGTTGGGCAGGAAATACTTTTTGACGTTCTCGCCGTCGGACTTGAACAGTATTGCCGTACCGCGCAGGTTCCGGATCTGCTTGTTGGTGCGCTTGATCATGCCATGCTGCTTGCCGGTCTGGGCATAGACAACCTTGCCTGTGCCAGTGACCTTGAAGCGCTTCTTGGCGCCGGACTTTGTCTTCAACTTGGGCATTTTGCTCTCCTTTGCGGGCAAATCCCGCGAAATAGACCGGATTTCGTCAGAAAACCGGCTGTCGACTCATGTGAGCGAACAAAACCGCCACGGCAGCCCTGACTGGCCGGGCGGTTCGAAGTTGCGGCTTATAGGGAAAGTCCCGCCAATATGCAAGCGCAATAAGGCGGGATTTCCGGGCGCCGGGTCCCGAGGGAGGACCCTGGCGCATCAACCGATCCGTCCGCAGGACCCTGCCGGGATCAGTTGTCGTCGTCCTTCTCGATGTCGCCATCGATCAGGCCCGATACGTCATCGTTGTCGTCCTCATCGTCCTCGAGGAAGGCATCGCTGGAATTGTCGTCGTCGTCCCCTTCGACATCGACATCCACATCGATGTCCACATCGACATCGGAAGAGGTTGTCACCTTGCCGTCATCGTCATCGTCCGCCTCGTCCAGCGGCACGATTTCCGCACCCATGTCCTCGTCGTCATCGTCCTCCGAGGCAACGTCCGCGGGAGCGGGAGCAGCAGGACGGGCCATTACATGGGCCGGCTGATATGTCTCGCCGCAGCGGGGACACAGGATCGGGTCCTTGTTAAGATCGAAAAACTTGGTGCCGCAGCTCTCGCATTGCCGCTTGCTGCCCAGTTCCGGTTTCGCCACGATAGATATTCCTTCGTCTGTTATTCAGCCACGTCATGACGGGTGGGTTGTTCTGTCCGCCGGCTCTCCGGCCCGCCATTCTTGCGTCCGGGCCTGATCCTTCAATCAACCCGGGATCGCTTGCAGGGCTGGTTAACGGGTTTGGGCTCCGGTTAGTCGCCACTTGCGCTTGTGTCAAATGGAAATCTTGAATTGCACTGCGTCCGCTCCGCCCTTCCGGTGCGCCGGTTTGCATCGTCCGCCGGAAGGGATAGGGATTCTCGATAGATCAAGCCGGTTTCCATAGTGCTAACGCTGAGATGACAGGCGCGCGAGGCCTATGCTACGAGCGGACAGCAGCCCCGGCTATGGGGCGCCTTGTGTTGTTTCCCGGAATGAAGTTGCGACCGTCATGGCAGACCAGATGCAGAATTCTTCTCACGCGCACGGACATGGCGGGGCCGCCCGTCCCCTGGCGGCGCAGCGCAGCGGCCCGATCAAGGGCGTGTTGCGCGCGCCAGGCGACAAGTCCATGTCGCACCGGGCGCTGATGCTCGGCCTGCTGGCTGTGGGGAGAACCCGGATCGACGGCTTGCTGGAAGGATCGGATGTGCTGGCCACTGCCGAGGCCTGCCGGGCCTTCGGGGCGAAGGTCGAACGGCTGGGGTCCGGAAGCTGGCAGGTGGATGGAATGGGAGCGGGCTCGCTCCTGGAGCCTGTGAAGCCGCTGGATTTCGGCAATGCCGGAACCGGCACCCGGCTGATGATGGGCATCGCCGGCGGCCATGCGATGACGGTGACATTCGATGGCGACGCCTCTCTGCGCAAGCGGCCGATGCGACGCATCCTCGATCCGCTGACGCTGATGGGGGTCGAGGTGATATCCGAGGCGGAAGGCGGGCGCCTGCCTGTCACGATTCGCGGCACGGGCGATCCGGCGCCGATCGAATATCGCACCCCGGTCCCTTCGGCGCAGCTGAAGTCCGCGATCCTGCTGGCTGGCCTCAATTCGCCTGGAACCACGACTGTCATCGAAAGCGAAGCCTCGCGCGACCATACCGAAAAGATGCTGGCTTATTTCGGCGCCAATATCGTCAGCAGGCCCGATGGCGAGCATGGCCGGCGCATCGAGCTGACGGGCCGGGCGGAGCTGACGGCGAAGGATATCGTTGTTCCGGCCGATCCGTCCTCTGCCGCCTTTGCGCTGGTCGCGGCGATCATCGTGCCCGGGTCCGATCTTCTGGTCGAGGGTATGATGATGAACCCGTTGCGTACAGGTCTGCTGATCTGCCTGCAGGAGATGGGCGCGGATATCGAGGTGCTCAACCAGCGAATCGAAGGCGGTGAGGATGTTGCCGACCTGAGGGTGCGAGCCTCCTCGCTCACGGGAATAGAAGTGCCGCCGGAACGGGCGCCGGCGATGATCGACGAATATCCGATCCTGGCGGTGGCCGCTTCCTTCGCCAAGGGTGACACGCGTATGTGCGGGCTGGCGGAACTGCGGGTAAAGGAAAGCGACCGGCTGGCGGCGATCGCCGACGGGCTTGCAGCCGCTGGCGTGCGCAGCACGATCGAGGGTGACGACCTGATCGTTCATTCGACCGGAAAGGTTGCCGGCGGAGGTCCTGTGGCCACCCATCTCGATCATCGTATAGCCATGAGTTTTCTTGTTATGGGGCTGGCGAGCGACAATCCCGTCGGTGTCGACGATGTCGCCATGATCGACACCAGTTTCCCGACATTCCAGCCTGATATGGAGCGGCTGGGCGCGGCTTTCTTCGAGGACGGCAAATGATCGTGGCCATTGATGGTCCTGCGGCATCAGGCAAGGGGACGGTCGCGCGGGCCATAGCTGCGCATTTCGGCCTGCCGCATCTGGATACGGGCCTGCTGTATCGTGCGGTCGGCGCAAGCCTGAAGCGCCGCGGCATTGCGCTCGACGATGTTGCCGCTGCAGAGCTGGCGGCGCGGAATTTGACGCTGGACGATCTCGCCGATCAAAGTCTTCGCGACCGGCATGTCGGGGAGGCATCATCGGTCGTCGCGGCCATTCCGGAAGTCCGTGCCGCATTGATTGCCTTGCAGCGCGATTTCGCCAATGGCCGCAAGGGCGCTGTGCTCGACGGGCGCGATATCGGCACGTTCATCTGTCCGGATGCGGATGTGAAACTTTTCATAACCGCGAGCTCCGAAGAGCGCGCCCGACGGCGAACGCTGGAGCTGGAAGCGCGCGATGAAGCCACGCCCTACGCGGATGTGCTGGCGGATATTCGCAAGCGCGACGAGCGTGATTCCAACCGTTCTTCGGCTCCGCTCAAAATGGCAGACGATGCAATTCTGATCGATACTACCGCCCTGAATGTCGAAGTCTCCATTGCTGCCGGACTGGCCGCGGTCACGAAGGCAATGGGACGGAAGGCGGCAAACTGACAATCGGGCGCACATCGGGGGAGGATGCGATGCAGTTGCGCGAATTTGGCAAGACAGGCCTGAAGGTCTCCCAAATCGGATTTGGCTGCGGCCGTGTGGGCGGCCTGCTGATCAACGGCAGCCAAAGGGATCGGGAGCGCGCCTTCGATGTTGCGCTGGCAGGTGGCATCAACTGGTTCGATACGGCAGAGGCCTATGGCAGCGAGCAGGCGCTCGGAGATTTGCTCGCCTCGCGCAAGCCGGACGTGAATGTTTCAACCAAGGTAACGCTCGATCCGCGCTCGCAGGATATTGCAGGCGATCTGGTGAAGCAGGCGGAGGCCTGCATGGAGCGGTTGCAGCGCGACCATTTGACCGTGCTGCAGGTGCACAACCGGATCGATGATGCGGGAAGCGAGAACGGCCTGACCAGCGCCCAGATGCTGGGGCCGGTCCTGGACGGGCTCTTGCAGATGCAGCGCGCCGGCCGCACCCGGTTCATCGGGCTGACGGCGCTGGGCGATATATCTTCCATCCTGAAGGTGCTGGATTCCGGGCAGTTCCAATCGGCGCAGGTCTATTACAACGCGATCAATCCGAGCGCCCACCGGGCCATGCCGGCCGGCTGGTCTGGGCAGGATTTTGGTGGCGTCATGGCGGCTGCGAAACGGCACGGCATGGGCATGCTGGGCATTCGCATTCTCGATGGCGGGATCATCGCTACCGACAGTCGCGAAAAACCGGTCTCGATGATGGCGCGGCAGACCAGCGAAGAGATCGAGCAACACAAGACGCACAAAATGCTGGCTATGCTGCAGCAGAAATTTCCCGAAGCGATCCGCAACCGGGCGCAGTTCGGCGTGCGTTATGCATTGTCCTGCCGCGAACTGTCGCTCGGCCTGGTGGGGATCGGAGCGCCTGACCATGTCGAGCAGGCGCTGGAAGCGGAAGCCATGGGCCCACTGCCGGAGGCCGTCCTGAATGCAATCGAAGCCATGTATCAGACCGATTTTGTTTAGGAAACCGTGCTTCGGATCTCGTTTTCGCGTGCAGATGCTGACAGATCCGATGATCTTCTCTTGCATTATTTTCGTTTTGTTCTATATGAGGTTCATCAGTTTTTCATCTGGATCATCCTTGGGTGGTCAGTTTGGAGAGTGGGGCCCCCGGGACCCGCTCTTTTTGTTTACCTTCAGCCTATGCCGGACAGCATGTGTCCGTTTCGGCATAAGCGTTCGATCCTGCATCGGTCGGGATCATACAGGCAGATATGACGACCAGCGCGCCACAGACGGATATAGCGGCTGACATCGACGAGCCGCGTCTGATGACCGAAACCGGTCCGGCAGCCCGCGTAGCGGCCGTGGTTGCGCCTGCGCTGCGCGATATCGGCTATCGCCTGGTGCGGGTACGGGTTCTCACCGGGCAGGGTACAGTCCTGCAAATCATGGCTGAAAAGCCGGACGGAACCATGAGTGTCGACGATTGCGAGGCGGCGAGTATGGCTATTTCGCCGGTGCTCGACCTCGAGGATCCGATCAGCCAGGCCTACCGGCTGGAAATGTCCTCGCCGGGTATCGACCGGCCTCTGGTGCGCCTGTCCGACTATCGCCGTGTGATATCCCATGAGGCGCGGATCGAGACTTCGGTACTGGTTGCTGGACGGAAAAAGTTCCGGGGCTGGATCGAGGGTGTCCGCGGCGAGGGCCGCGATGCGGTCATTCAGCTGCGGCGGATGGATGCGCGCGAGGACGAAGAGGCGGACGTATCCATTCCCGTCGCGGAGATCGCCGAAGCGCGGCTGGTGCTGACGGAGGCGCTGATCCGCGAAGCCTTGCGGACCGGCAAGGCGCAGCTGGACGAGCCGGAGGAAGGTGATCCGGAAGGTTTTGAAGCTGTTGCAGCGCCCAAGCGCGGACCGGGCCGTTTTGCCGGCCGCCGGCAGGGCCGGGCGCAAGGCAAGACAGCGCAAGGCAAGGCAAAGGGTGTTGTGGGCCGGAAGAAATAGTCCGGCACGTTTGGTGGAATTATTGTTGTTTCCTCAGGAGGAAAGACCATGGCCGTAAGCGCCAACAGACTGGAACTGCTGCAAATCGCCGACGCGGTAGCGCGCGAAAAATCGATTCCGCGTGAAATCGTGCTGAAATCCATGGAAGAGGCGCTGCAAAAGGCTGCCCGCTCCCGCTATGGACAGGAGACCGAGGTTCGCGCCGAAATCAATCCGAAGACCGGCGAAATCCGCTTTTCCCGGCTGCTGATGGTGGTCGACGAGATCGAGAACGACGCCACGCAGATCTTGCTGGCCGATGCGCACAAGAAGAATCCGGCTGCGCAGGTCGGCGACTGGATTTCCGAGACTTTGCCGCCGTTCGAATTCGGCCGCATCCCGGCCCAGTCGGCCAAGCAGGTCATCGTGCAGAAAGTGCGCGAGGCCGAACGCGACCGGCAATATGAAGAATTCAAGGACCGGATCGGCGAAATCATCAACGGCGTCGTCAAGCGCGTCGAATACGGCAATGTCATCATCGACCTGGGCAAGGGCGAAGCGGTCATCCGCCGTGACGAACTGATACCGCGCGAGGTGTTCCGTCCCGGCGACCGGGCGCGGGCCTATGTTTACGACGTGCGCCGCGAGCAGCGCGGTCCGCAGATTTTCCTGTCGCGCACCCATCCGCAGTTGATGGCGAAACTTTTCGCCCAGGAAGTGCCGGAAATCTACGATGGCGTCATAGAGGTGAAGTCGGTAGCCCGTGATCCGGGATCGCGCGCCAAGATTGCCGTGGTCTCGCGCGATGCCTCGATCGATCCGGTCGGCGCCTGCGTCGGTATGCGCGGTTCGCGCGTGCAGGCCGTGGTGAACGAGCTGCAGGGCGAAAAGATCGATATCATTCCGTGGTCTGCCGATGCGGCGACGTTCATCGTCAACGCGTTGCAGCCGGCCGAAGTGGTGAAAGTGGTGCTGGACGAGGATTCTTCCCGCATCGAGGTCGTGGTTCCTGACGAACAGCTGTCGCTGGCGATCGGCCGCCGCGGCCAGAATGTGCGCCTTGCCTCGCAGCTCACCGGCTGGGATATTGATATCCTGACCGAGGCCGAAGAATCCGAGCGCCGGCAGAAGGAATTCGTCGAACGCACCAATATCTTCATGGAAGCGCTGGATGTGGACGAGACGATCGGCCAGCTGCTGGCTTCGGAAGGCTTCCGTTCGGTCGAGGAAATCGCCTATGTGGAGCCGGAAGAAGTGGCTTCCATCGAAGGGTTCGACGAGGATACGGCGGAAGAAATCCAGAATCGCGCCCGGGCCTATCTGGAACGGATCGATGCGGAATTTGCCGAAAAGCGCCGGGCGCTGGGCGTTTCCGACGAGCTCCTGGAAATCGATGGCATGACCAACGAAATCCTCGCACGGCTGGGCGAAAACGACGTCAAGACGATGGAAGATTTCGCTGGCTGCGTGCCTGACGACCTGTGCGGCTGGACGGAGAGAAAAGACGGCGAAACCATTAAAAACGCTGGTTTTCTTGACGGAATCGAAATCTCTCGCGTCGATGCCGAGGCCATGATCATGAAAGCCCGCGTCAAGGCAGGCTGGATCGAGGAAGAGCCGGAAATCGACGAAGCGGTCGTGGACGAAGCTGCTGGCGACGAGGCGTCCGAGGGCGGCAGCGCGCCGGCCGCAGCGCAATAATGCACGATAACGGGTTGGACCGGCAGCGGATCGTTACCATGTAGCGGGATAGAGGCCAGTGACGGCAAGTTTGGAACAGCAGGCGGACAAGTCCCGGACATTCCGGGATTCGCACAAGCGCGAGACACGGGAACGAACCTGTGCGGTCACTCGCGTTCAGTGCGATCCGGTTCAGCTGATCCGGTTTGTCGCCGGACCTGATGATGTGATTGTGCCGGACCTCAAGCGAAAGCTTCCCGGCCGCGGTGTCTGGGTTACGGCAAACGCCGACATGGTAGCCCAGGCGGTTAAACGCAACGCTTTTTCCAGGAGTCTGAAGCGGCCGGTCAAGGCGGATGCCCGGTTACCGACGCAGGTCGACGCTTTGTTGGAAGAGGATGCGCGGCAAAGCCTGGCTATGGCCAACAAGGCTGGTAAGGTGGTCACCGGCGCGTTTCAGGTCGAAAAACTGATCCAGAGCGGGGCTGTTGTAGCGCTCGTCCATGCGTCCGACGGCAGTTCTGACGGGGCGCGCAAGATCAATCAGGTGCTGTTCCGGCATCTGGAAGAGCGGGCAAATGATGTGCCGCGAGTCGAAATTTTCGATTCTGCCCAATTGGGTTTGGCATTAGGGCAAACAAATGTGATACATGCAGCGCTCAGGCAGGGTGCGGCATCCGATGCATTCCTGGTCCGGGTCAGCCGTCTGGCTGAATACCGGGCAGGCCAGCAGAAACAGCAGACCGCCAGGGCGCGCTGCGATCAGGACACGCAAGGCGCTGAAGTCGAGGATAAATGAGCGAGACAAAAAGTACGGGCGAAAAGACATTGACGGCAAAGCCGAAGACACTGACGCTGAAGCGGCCGGTGGAGGCCGGAGTTGTGCGTCAGAGCTTCTCGCACGGACGCAACAAGGCTGTCGTGGTGGAAAAGGTCAAGCGGCGCACCGTTGGCGGTGCGGCCGAGCCTGCCGCACGCGCCGAAGCGCCTGTGGCCCAGCCGAAGACCGTCCAGACAGCCAAGCCTGCTGCCAAGACGCCGTCGGGACGCGCAGCGCGTACGCCTGGCGCGCAAGCGGAAGGCGCCTCGGGCGCGCAGCCGGGCGTCGTATTGCGGACCCTGACTGAAAGCGAGCGCGAGGCGCGTACGCGGGCGCTCGTCGATGCGCGCGAGCGCGAGCTGGAAGCCCGCAAACAGGCTGAGATCGAAGCGAAAGAACGCGCCGAGCGTGACGCTCGCGAAGCTGTCGAGCGTGCCGCTGCCGAAGCCCGGAAGGCAGAGGAAGAGGCTCGCCGTACGCAAGATGCTGAAGCCAAGCGCAAAGCCGAAGTGGCTGCGGCGAAGCGCATGGGTACGCCCGCTCCGGCCCGTCCGGTTCCTGCCGAGGAGTCCGCGGCTCCTGCCCAGCGCGCTGCCGAGCCTGCTGCCGCGAAGCCGGCGGCGGCTCCTGCTGCGCCCGGCAAGGCCCGCAGCATTGCCGATCTGGTCAACGAGGAAGCCGATGCCAAGCGTATCATCCGCCGTCCCGGAATGCCGACGAAGGTTGTGCAGCCGCCGCGCCCGGCGCGCGGCGCCCCGCAGAAGCAGCGCGGCCGGCTGACGGTTTCCAATGCAACCGCCGAGCAGGAAGAGCGCACGCGGTCCGTCGCGTCGTTCCGCCGCCGCATGCAAAGGCTCAAGGGCGGCAGTGCGCCGCCGAAGGAAAAGCTGTCGCGCGAAGTCATTCTGCCCGAAAGCATCACGGTGCAGGAATTCGCCAACCGCATGTCCGAACGCGCGGTCGACGTTATACGCCTGTTGATGAAACAGGGCGTGATGCTGAAGGGTACCGACCTGATCGATCTGGATACCGCGGAACTGGTGGCCGAGGAACTCGGCCACACGGTCAAACGCGTTGCCGAGTCGGATATTGAAGAAGGTCTCTTCGACGTTCCCGACGAGGAAGATACGCTGGAGCCGCGGCCGCCGGTCGTCACCATCATGGGCCATGTCGACCACGGCAAGACCTCCTTGCTCGACGCCATTCGCGAGGCCGATGTGGTGGCCGGGGAAGCCGGCGGCATCACCCAGCATATCGGCGCCTATCAGGTGACCGCGCCGAACGGCGCGAAGATCAGCTTCATCGATACTCCCGGTCACGCGGCGTTCACTGCGATGCGCGCCCGCGGCGCCAAGGTGACAGATATCGTCATTCTGGTCGTTGCGGCCGACGACGGCGTCATGCCGCAGACGGTAGAAGCCATTTCCCATGCCAAGGTAGCGGGCGTGCCGATCATCGTTGCGATAAACAAGATCGACAAGCCCGATTCCAATCCGATGCGCGTGCGCAACGAACTTCTGCAATACGAAGTGCAGGTCGAAAGCATGGGCGGCGAAACCCTCGAAATCGAGGTGTCGGCGCTCAAGAAACTCAATCTCGACAAGCTGCTGGAAGCCATCGCCCTGCAGGCGGAAGTGCTCGAGCTGAAGGCCAATCCGAACCGCAAGGCGGAAGGAACGGTTGTCGAGGCGTTGCTGGATCGCGGTCGCGGCCCGGTAGCGACGGTGCTGGTGCAGCGCGGTACGCTCAAGACCGGCGATATTATCGTTGCCGGTTCGCAGTGGGGCCATGCGCGTGCGTTGATTGACGATACCGGACGGACGCGCTCTTCTGCCGGTCCGTCGATGCCCGTCGAAGTGCTGGGTTTCGGTGGCACGCCGGAAGCGGGCGACCGGGTGGCAGTTGTCGACAGCGAGGCGCGGGCGCGCGAGATCTGCGAATATCGCGAAAGGCAGAAGCGCGAGCAGGCTGCTGTCCGCAGCGCCGGTGCACGTGGTTCGCTCGCCGATCTGATGAGCCAGATCAAGACGGAAGGCCGCAAGGAGCTGCCGCTGATCATCAAGGGTGACGTGCAGGGTTCCGTCGAAGCGATCATTGCGGCGCTGGACAAGCTGGGCACCGACGAAGTTGCTGCCCGGATTATCCATTCCGGCGTTGGCGGCATCAGCGAATCCGATATCACGCTTGCCGAAGCGTCCGGCGCTGTTGTCATCGGCTTCAATGTTCGCGCCTATCGCGAAGCGCGCGATCAGTCGGAACGGTCGAATGTCGAAATCCGCTATTACAATATCATCTACAATCTTGTGGACGATATCAAAGCGGCGATGTCCGGCCTGTTGTCGCCGGATCTGCGTGAGACCATGCTCGGCAATGCGGAGATCCTGGAAGTGTTCAACATTTCCAAGGTCGGCAAGGTTGCCGGTTGCCGTGTTACCGACGGCAAGGTCGAGCGCGGCGCCAATGTGCGCCTCATTCGCGACAACGTGGTTATTCACGAAGGGTCGCTCAGCACGCTCAAGCGCTTCAAGGACGAAGTCAAAGAGGTGCAGGCCGGTCAGGAATGCGGTATGTCGTTCGAGAAGTACGAAGATATGCGCGCAGGCGATATCATCGAATGCTATCGCGTCGAGGAGATAGCCCGTTCGCTGTAGGGCTGGTCCGCTACCGCTCGCAGCATTGTTCACACGATCATCAAACACGCCAAGGGATGGAGTCCGGTTCCGGACTTCCGCCCCGCGGCATTGTGCGGTCCGGCATTGACTGTCGGTCCGCTCCGGTTCCCAGACTGCCGCAGCTGACTCGTAGATATTTTGCCGGGTCTGTATGCGACGATGCGCGAAGGAGGTTCCATGTCGCGATCACATCACAAGGGCGGTGAGCCGTCGCAGCGAATGCTGCGCGTAGCGGAACTCGTCCGTCACGCGATGTCGGAAATGCTGACACGCGGCTATGTTAATGATCCGGTTCTCGACGGGCATGTCACGACCATTCCCAAAGTGCAGATGAGTCCCGATCTCAAATGTGCGACGGTGTTCGTTCTCCCGCTCGGCGGCAAGGATACCGATGCGGTGCTGGGCGCGCTGGAGCGCCACCGCAAGACCTTTCGGGCCGAGGTTGCGCGCATGGTCAATCTGAAGTTCGCGCCGGATGTGCGCTTCCGTATCGATGACAGTTTCGAGAATGCTGCGGCCATTGATGCGTTGCTGAATTCGCCGAAGGTCAGGCAGGATACCGCGGACATGGCTGAAGACGCAGGTCATCAAGAAGAGACCGAGCAACAGACGGGCAAGCGGCCGAACTGACATGAACGCTCCCCGCTCCAAACGCATCGATGTCGATGGCTGGCTGATCCTCGACAAGCCGCAGGGCATCACATCGACGCAAGCCGTGTCGCGCGTCAAGCGCCTGTTCAACGCAAAGAAGGCCGGCCATGCCGGTACTCTCGATCCGCTGGCCACCGGTATCCTGCCGATCGCATTCGGCGAAGCAACCAAGACCGTGCCCTTCGTGCAGGACGGCAAGAAAGCCTATCTGTTCACGGTTTCCTGGGGCGTCGAAACCGACAGCGACGATGCCGAGGGCTCTGTCGTCAAGACGAGTGAAATGCGGCCCGAACGGGCGGCAATACAAGCGATCATGGACCGGTTCACCGGTACGATCATGCAGGTACCGCCGTCCTATTCGGCGATCAAGGTAAATGGCGAACGCGCCTACGACATCGCTCGCGATGGCGAGAAGGTGGAACTCGCTGCGCGCGAGATCACCATCGATTCCCTGGAGCTGATGGAATTCGGGCCCGATCACGCCGTGTTCGAGGCGCGTTGCGGCAAGGGTACCTACGTGCGCGCCATCGCCCGCGACATGGGCCGGGCGCTGGGCTGCCTCGGGCATGTCACGGCGCTGCGGCGCACCCGGGTTGGTCCATTCGAGATCAGCGATGCAGTGCCGCTGGAAGCGCTTGAAGCGGAGGGCGCCAATCCGGCGGATTTCCTGCTGACCGTCGAAGCCGGATTGACCGAACTGCCCTGCGTCGTCGTGGATCGCAATGGCGCGGCGCGGTTGCGGCGCGGCCAGAGCCTGATTTTGCGCGGCCGCGATGCGCCGTTCGACGGCATAGCCTATGCGGCCTGCGGCGGCGTACCGATCGCTTTCGGCCAGGTAGAGGGTGGCGAACTCAATCCCAGCCGGGTATTCAACCTGCCTTTCTGAGATTGCAGGCATGCGTGTCGCAAACCAATATAGCGGCAGGCTATGGCCATTTGCGCCAATTCGTGTATAAGCGCCCCATCTCGCCGGATGTCACCGGCGGGCTGCGTATTCGGCGACCTTGCTGGACGACATCCCGGCCCGGCCGCTGCAATAACGATTACAGTCCCCTTTTCCGCGCTGGCCTTGTTGCCGATATCAGCGGAACGAGGATAACCATCTGGAAAATAAAGGAAGACCCGATGTCGATTACGATGGAGCGCAAGCAGGCGCTGATTCAGGAATATGCCACCAAGGCCAATGATACCGGTTCTCCGGAGGTGCAGGTCGCCATCCTGACGGAACGGATCACCAACCTGACCGAGCATTTCAAGACCCACAAGAAGGACAACCATTCGCGTCGCGGCCTGCTGAAGCTGGTGTCGCAGCGCCGTCAGCTGCTTGACTACGTCAAGAAGAACGACGAGCCGCGCTATCGTACGCTGATCGAGCGTCTGGGCATCCGCCGCTAGCGCGGTGTGCCGCTTCCGGTTTTCCGGACCTCACGAGACTACGGGAAGACGGCATGGGGCCGCCTTCCTTTACCGAAAAGAACCGTGCCATGGCAGGATTGCTAGACGCTGTCGCCCAAGCGAACCCTTAGTGGATTCAAGGCAACGTCTTGCTATCTTGACCATGGCCGTTTTGTTCCGACAGCCATGAAAGATATTGAACATGTTTGAAATTCATCGCGAAACGCTCGAATGGGCCGGCCGCCAGCTCACCCTCGAAACCGGCCGCATCGCCCGTCAGGCCGACGGATCGGTTTTCGCCACCTGGGGTGAAACCTCCGTGCTTGCAACTGTCGTTTCCGCCAAATCGGCAAAGCCTGGCGTCGACTTCTTCCCGCTAACAGTGAACTATCAGGAAAAAGCATTCGCAGCGGGCCGCATTCCCGGCGGCTACTTCAAGCGCGAAGGCCGCCCGAGCGAGAAGGAAACGCTGGTTTCGCGCCTGATCGACAGGCCGATCCGTCCGCTGTTTCCCGATGGCTATCGCAATGAAACACAGGTCGTCATCACTGTGTTAAGCCACGACCTGGAAACCGACCCCGATGTTCTGGCGATGGTTGCGGCCTCCGCAGCTTTGACTCTTTCGGGCGTTCCGTTCATGGGCCCGATCGGCGCCGCGCGCGTCGGCATGATCAACAATGAGCTGAAGCTCAATCCGACCATCGACGAGATGAAGGACTCGAAGCTTGACCTGGTAATTGCCGGTACGCACGACGCCGTCATGATGGTGGAATCGGAAGCGCACGAGCTTTCCGAGGACACGATGCTTGAAGCTGTCATGACTGGCCATCGCGGCTTCCAGCCGGTTATCGATGCGATCATCCGTCTTGCCGAGAAGGCAGCAAAAGAGCCGCGCGAACTGGCGGTCAAGGACAACTCGGAAGCCGAAAGCGCCGTGGCCGCAATTGCCGAAGCTGAGCTGCGCGAAGCCTACAAGATCACCGCAAAAGCTGATCGCTACAACGCTGTCGATGCGGTGAAGGCAAAGGTGGAAGCTGCACTTCTTCCCGAAGATGGCGAGCCGAAATTCAGTGGCGAAGTCGTCAAGAAAGTCTTCAAGGAACTGCAGGCGAAAGTGGTTCGCAACAATATCCTTGATACCGGCATTCGTATCGACGGGCGCGATGTAAAGACGGTCCGCCCGATCCTGTCGCAGGTCGGCGTATTGCCGCGCACCCATGGTTCGGCTCTGTTTACCCGCGGCGAGACGCAGGCACTGGTAGTGGCCACGCTGGGAACGGCGGAGGACGAGCAGTTCATCGACTCGCTGGAAGGCACCTACAAGGAAAACTTCCTGCTGCACTATAACTTCCCTCCCTACAGCGTCGGTGAGACCGGCCGCATGGGCTCGCCTGGCCGGCGCGAAATCGGTCACGGCAAGCTGGCCTGGCGCGCCATTCGCCCGATGCTGCCGAGCAAGGCAGAGTTCCCCTATACTCTGCGTGTCGTATCGGAAATTACCGAGTCGAACGGCTCGTCCTCGATGGCGACCGTCTGCGGCACTTCGCTGGCGCTGATGGACGCGGGCGTTCCGCTGAAGAGCCCGACTGCCGGTATCGCCATGGGCCTCATCCTGGAAGGCGAGCGCTATGCTGTCCTATCCGATATTCTCGGTGACGAGGATCATCTCGGCGACATGGACTTCAAGGTGGCCGGTACCTCTGAGGGCGTCACGTCCCTTCAGATGGACATCAAGATCACCGGCATCACCGAGGAGATCATGAAGATCGCCCTCGATCAGGCCAAGGGCGGTCGCGAGCACATCCTCGGCGAAATGTCGAAGGCCATCACCGCTTCGCGCGGCCAGGTCGGCGAG
>JAPOIA010000050.1 GCA_029979185.1 Alphaproteobacteria bacterium
CCGTCACGTCGACGTCCGATACGATTCCCGCCGTGCTTTTCGGTGTGCCCGGAACCGCTGCATCGCAGGCGACCGTGCTCGACGGCCTGCCGATGTCCAAGAAGGGCGAGGCGGGGCGTGCGCTCAGTGCCGCCTATACCGCATCGCTGATGGGCGGCCTGTTCGGTGCGCTCCTGCTCGGCCTGACGCTGCCCGCGTTGCGCCCGATCATCCTGTATATCGGCTCGCCCGAACTGCTGGCCCTTGCGGTGTTCGGTATCTCGTCCGTTTCGGTGCTGTCCGGTAACGCTCCGCTGCGTGGTCTCGCGGCCGCCGGCCTCGGCATCATGATTGCCATGATCGGTTCCGATCCGCAGACCGGTACGCTGCGCTGGACGCTCGATACGCTGTATCTGTGGGAAGGCATGCCGCTGGTGCCGGCTGTGCTCGGTCTCTTTGCGCTACCGGAACTTTGCGATCTGGCGATCCAGCGCACGGCCATCGCCGGCGAAAGCAAGTACAATGTCCGCGCCGGCATGTGGCGGGGCATGAAGGACGCTTTTGAGAACTGGTGGCTGGTACTGCGCTGTTCCTGGCTTGGTGCGTTCTTCGGCGCCATCCCCGGCATCGGCGGATCGGTCGTCGACTGGCTTGCCTACGGCCACGCCATCCGCTCAGTAAAGGGGGCAGGGCAGACCTTCGGCACCGGTGATGTCCGCGGCGTTATCGCGCCGGAATCGGCCAACAACGCGAAGGAGGGCGGGGCGCTGGTCCCGACCGTCGCATTCGGCGTTCCCGGCTCGGCCGGCATGGCCATTCTGCTCGGCGCTTTCATGATCCACGGCCTCGTACCGGGCCCGGACATGCTGACCAAGAACCTGCCCGTGACCTACACGATGGTCTGGTCCATCGCGGTGGCGAATATCCTGGGCGCCGGTATCTGCTTTGCCTTCTCCGGCCAGCTCGCGAAGGTAGCCACCCTGCGCTACACCCTCATCCTGCCGATCATCATGGCGGTGATGTATGTCGGCGCCTTCCAGGCCAACCGTAACTGGGGCGACCTGTATGTCCTGATCCTGTTCGGCATCTTCGGCTGGATCATGAAGCAGTTGAAGTGGCCGCGCCCGCCGCTGATTCTCGGCTTCATCCTCGGCGACATCATCGAGCGCTACATGTTCATCTCGATCCAGCGCTACGAATGGGCGTGGCTGGGCAAGCCGATGGTTATCGCCCTGTTCGCCATGTCGGCGCTGGCGCTGCTGAAGCCTTTCTACGAGGACGTGAAGGCAAGCGGCGGCTGGGGCAAGCTCTTTGCCGGCTTCGGCGCCCCGACTTTCCGCGCGACTGACCTGTTCTATGTCTTCTTCATCGGCCTCGTCGGTCTGATGGTCTGGGACGCATGGGCCTGGAACTTCAGCGCCAAGCTAGTTCCGGTCATCGTCGGCAGCCTGGCGCTCCTGTTCGCGATCGTGAGTCTGCTGATCCAGATCTTCCGCCGGCCTGAACTGCAGGTCCACGTTCAGACCGGAGACGATGCGGATCAGAAGGTATCGCAGGCCCGCATTCACATGGACCTGACCAGCGATACGTCGAAGTTGACCAAGGGGCAGGTGCTGTTCCGCGCAGGTACCTTCCTGCTCTGGCTGCTGATGCTGATGCTGTCCATGTATCTCGTCGGCCTGATCACCACGATCCCGCTGTTCGTCATCGCCTTCATGTATCTGGAGAACCGCGAACCGTGGAAGATCATGATCCCGATGGCCATAGGGCTGACGCTGTTCGTGTTCTTCGTGTTCGACCAGCTACTCACCATTCCGTGGCCGCCGACCCTGTTCAGCGAAATGGGCGCATGGGCCAACGAGGTGAAGGACCCGGTCCTGTGGCTGCTCGACAAGGCGGTTCAGCCGATCAAGTTCTGGTAACAGCCGGAACGGGAGCGACAAGACAAAGGCCCGGCGGTTTGCCGGGCCTTTTTGCATTTGGCAGTACGGTCGGAAATATTGCTACAGCGTGCACGGTGCAGCTTACTGCACGGCCACCCGCACGCCCGCTTTCTCAAGGCGCGGCAATACTTCCTGCGCGAAGAACGGCAGCTCATCAAGGTAATTCACGAAGGACATGCCGACGCCGCGCAGGCCGGCCTTCGACCAGCCGATCAGCGTGTTCGCGACATGGTCCGGGTCGCCGATGATCGTCGTGCCGCCCATACCGCTCGAGGCATAGCCGATACGATGTTCGTCATAGGCCTTCTGGCCGACCGTTTCCGGCGAAATATTCTTGATCGCCAGAATGTCGCGCACGGCGTTCCAGTCGCATTTCTCGACCGACGCGTAGTGGAAATAGTCCTGCGCTTCCTTCATCGTCGGACGGCAGGTAACTACGCCAACCGTATAGATGTCGATTTCGCGACCATAGGACGCCGCCTCGTCCTTGATCGCCAGAACCTTTTCGCGCGTCTGGTCGTCCGACACGCGCGATGGAGTGGTGAAGAAGGCATCGCAGTTTTTCAGCGCGAATGCTCGTCCGTTCGGCGAGGCCCCGGCATTCATGATGACCGGGCGCGATCCGCCCCAGGGCTTCGGCTTCGAGCGCACCTTCTTGTGCTGCAGGTATTTGCCGTCGTAGCTCCAGTCGTCGTCCGGCCCCCACGCCTTCTGGATCACCTCGATCCACTCGGCCGCATAGGCATAGCGATTGTCGTGATCGCGCTGCTGCATGCCGAACATGTCGAATTCGCCCTCGTTCCAGCCGCAGACGATGTTCAGCCCGAAACGGCCCTGACCAATGTGGTCTGCGGTGACGATGTTCTTGGCCGCCATGATCGGGTTGAACATGGGGGCGTGCACTGTGCCGAAGCAGGTGATGTTTTCGGTCGCGGCGGCAAGTCCTGCTGCCCAGGTAATCGTCTCGTAGGTGGAGCCCTGATAATCGGTGTCGCCGCCATAGCCTTTCCAGCGGCCGACCGGCAGCATGAATTCGAGCCCGACCTTGTCTGCAAGTTGTGCCAGCGCCTTGCAATCGGCCCAGTTGCCGGACCAGCGCTCATCGACGAGCGTAACGGCTCGCCCGGATGAGCAGTTGGCGCCGAACAGTCCCAGCTTGAGTTCGTTCCTGCTGCGCATGGACACGCGCTGGTCCATTGAAACCGTATCCATCAGCCATGCCTCCCGTTTTGGGGCCGCGCGTATTTACTGCGGCACTGCTCTATATCGAGGCGGCCTGAAAGCAGATGCGACTCTCCCGCCGCAGGCCGCAGCGCCGCAACTATGCATTCGACGGCGGCAGCGGTTCCTTGCCCAGGATCATATCGGAGGCCTTGTCGGCCATCATGATGACGCAGGCGTTGATATGGGCGCCGACCATGTCCGGCATGGAGGAGGCGTCGACAACGCGCAGCTTTTCCGTGCCGCGCACACGAAGTTGCGGATCCAGCACGCAATCGTCGTCCTTGCCCATCTTGCAGGTGCCAGCCGGATGATGCGCTGTGACGGCGGTGCGCCGCAGGAAATCGTCGATCTCGTCATCGGTGCGTACCTTGTCGATCCCCGGCGTTTTCTCGACGCCGCGATAGGGATCGAGCGCCTTCTGTGAAGCGACTTCCCGGCCCAGCTTGAAGCCGTTGCGCAGGCGCGGCAGGTCGTTCGGCTCGGAGAAGAAATTGTAGATGATGCGTGGCGCATCGGTGGGGTCGGTGGAGCGCAGCAGTACCTCGCCGCGACTGTCCGGATGCAGCAGGCAGGGGCGAATGCCGTAGCCGTCCTCATAGGGCGCCTTGATGCCGGGAAACCACATGTTGGTCTTCAACGGTACGCCGCGGAACATGAATTCGATGTCCGGCACATCGAGTTCGGCCTTGGTCTTGATGAAGGCGTGCGAGCCGCCGGGAACGACTGTGCCGGTGCCGGTGCCGAAGAAATAGGCCTGGATCATGCCCCAGGCGATGCGGTCGAAGCGCATGGTCTCGCGGAAAGGCGAGGTATTGTTCGGCCGGGTGAACATGATCAGCGCGGCAAGGTGATCCTGCAGGTTCTTGCCGACCGGCAGGTCGAGGATCGGGTCGATTCCCGCTTCGCGAAGATGTGCCGCCGGGCCGATGCCCGACAGCATCAGGATCTGCGGCGTGTTGAACGTTCCGGCGGCAAGGACTACCTCGGTTTCGGCATGGGCCGTGATTGTCATGCCCCGATGGGTGTATTCCACGCCTTTGGCGGTGGTTCCTTCCATGATGACGCGAGTCGTCAGTGCACCGGTCTCGACCCGCAGGTTCGGACGCTTCTCGGCGGGGCGCAGAAAGGCGTTTGCGGTGGACGAACGGCGGCCGTTGCGGATCGAATACTGGCTGCGGCCAAGGCCCGCGCCGTTCTGGCCATTGTAGTCGTCGGTCACCGCAACGCCGGCCTGCTGGAAGGCCTCGCGCCAGGCATCGAAAATCGGATCGCGGGTGCGGGCGAACTCGGTTCCCAGCAATCCGTCGCCGCCGCGGTAGTCACTGTCGCCGCCAGCAACAGCGGGACCGGCAGCTGACGGATAGCCGCCGGCCCATGTCTCGCAGCGTTTGAAATAGGGGAGGCATTCAGCATAGGACCAGCCGTCGCAACCGTTGTTGGACCAGCGGTCGTAATCTCCGCGATGGCCGCGCGTATAGGCCATGACATTGATGGAGGAGGAACCGCCGAGCACCTTTCCGCGCGTCGCCTCGATGCGCCGGCCTGCCATGTTCGCTTCCGGCTCGGTCTCGTAGCCCCAGTCGAACATGCCCCATTCGTGCATCTTGCCCATACCAAGCGGGATGTGGATGAGCGGATTCCTGTCTCGCGGGCCAGCCTCCAGCAGCAGCACCCGGCAGGCCGGATCCTCGCTCAGGCGGTTCGCCAGCACACAGCCTGCCGAACCGGCGCCAACAATGATGTAATCGTAAGTCACCGCGCTCATTTCCAACCCCGGTTTGCGTATCTTCTTCTTGCTGCCCTGCCTGTAACACGACCTATGCGCATGTTCCATATCCGCAATGCATAAGGGGGCTGCATTTGGCGTTTGCAGGATCAGCCCGGGGCGTTACAAGCATCGGCAGATGTAGCGCGATCGGGACCGGTTGCGGCGAGGTTTCGATGACGCAATCCGATACGCAACCCCAGAAGCAGGCCGGCATGCGGCCCGGCGCTGTTTTTGCCATTGCCCTGGCAGCCATTTCCCTGATCGGTCCGCTCTCTGTCCATATCTTCCTGCCGATCATTCCCGGTATTCGCGCCGCCTTCGGCATGAGCGATGCGTTCGTTCAGCTGAATTTCTCCATATCCCTGTTCACCATGGCCTTTGCCACACTGGTTTATGGCAGCCTTGCGGACCGGCTTGGACGCAGACCCGTGCTGCTGGCGGGATTGCTGCTGTTCGTCCTTGGCTCGGGCCTGTGTGCGACGGCCTATTCGGACACGACGCTGCTGTTCGGCCGTTTCGTGCAGGCGATCGGCGCCGGATGTGGCGTTGCGCTCGTTCGCACCATCGCGCGCGACGCCTATGGAGCAGCGGGACTGGCCAGGGCCATAGCCTATCTGACCATGGCCTATACGGCTGGACCGCTGCTGGCGCCGGCGATTGGCGGGATCCTGTTCGATATCCTGGGCTGGCGTTCGGTATTCGTCTTCGCGCTCGCCTGTTCCATCGCGATCATGGCGGCAGCCTGGAAGGCAATTCCGGAAACCCGGCCGGCGGTGGACCCGGACAGTACTGCGGCCATGCGCAAGATATCGGTTCTGCGCGATTACCTGACCCTGTTTTCGCACTGGCGCTTTGCGTCCTATGTCATGCAGTCCGGCATGAGTTCGGCGATATTCTTCACCATGGCGGCGGCAACGGCGGCCTTGTGGAAGGATATTCTCAACCGTCCGGCCACGGAGTTCGGCCTGTATTTTGGCCTGTTCTATCCGACAGCCTATTTCCTCGGCAATTTCATCTCGACCCGCTTCATCGGCAAGGTTCCGCAGGAAACCATGGTGCTGGCGGGCTCGATCATCGGCCTGCTGACGGCCTTCATACAGGCTGGTTTTCTGCTGGCCGGCATGATCAACGTCATCATGCTTTTCCTGCCGGGCTTCTTCATTACCTTCGCCCAGGGCATCGCCCTGCCGCATGCGCAATCGGCGGCGATCAACATTGTCCCGCGCCTGGTCGGCACTGCATCGGGCATTGGCGTCTTCCTGCAATCGTTCCTTGGCGGCGCATTTTCGCAATTGTACGGCATCATAGCCAACGGAACGGTGGTGCCGATGGTGACGGTGACTGTCATCGGATCGCTGATCATGTTCACTGCAGGATTCCTGCCGTGGCTGTTCCCGCCCAAGCGCGACTGACGGAGCCTTCCGGCAGTGCCGCGTGAGCGCTGTAATTGACACGTGGCGCGCGATGCCTTCAAGTGGCGGAGACTGCTTCGTGCATTTGTAAATACATGGAAAAGCGAGAGTACCATGTCCCGGCAGAGCCAGGCCATTGAAAAGCTGTTGCGTGCAGCGTAGGGCAGGATTTCCGCCGACTTGACGGTCCGGCTGTGGGACGGCGCGACCATCGAATACAGCCGCAGCGATGCCGAAAATATCGTCGTCGAGATCGGCTCGGCGGATGCTGTGCGCACCATGCTGTTGCGGCCCGGCGTTGCGACCATGTTCGAGTTATATGGCCTTGGCGACCTGCGCATTCTCAACGGATCGCCGCTGATGCTGCTGCGCGCATTCGATCACGTCAGCGTCAACCGGTTCGTCAGGGATTATGGGCGTCTCAACCTGCTCGTAGCCGCGCTCCCGTTCCTTTTCAGGGAAGGCGGAGCCTTTTCGCCGCGTGCTTTTCTCGGCCGCTGGACCGGCGCTGCGCGTGACGGCCGCAAGATGATCGAGTTCCATTACGATGTCTCGAACGAGTTCTACAAACTCTTTCTCGACGACGACATGGTATATACCCGCGCCTATTTTCGCGACTTGGACAATGACATTCACCAGGCCCAGCGCGACAAGCTGGAACATGTTTGCCGCAAGCTGCGGCTGCAGCCGGGCGACAAGATGCTGGATATAGGCTGCGGCTGGGGCACCCTTTCCATGTATGCCACCGAGAAATACGGCGTCATCGCCAAGGGCGTGACCTTGTCGAAAGACCAGCACGATCTGGCGAACGAATGGATTCAAAAGCGCGGTCTTGCCGATCGCGTCACCGTGGAACGCCGCGATTTCCGGGACCTGCCGGAGCGCGATTACTACGACAAGATCGCTGCGATCGGCGTCTTCGAGCATATCGGGCGGGAAAATCACGACGCCTATTTTCAGCGGATCAACGACCTTCTGCGGCCGCGCGGTCTCTTCCTGCATCATGCGATCACCCGCCGTGTGACGCCGGACCTTGCCAGGTTCGACAAACAGACCGGCTATCAGAAGGCGATCACCCGCTTCATCTTTCCCGGCGGCGAACTCGATTATATCGGCCGCACGGTAACGAACATGGAGCGCAAGGGCTTCGAGGTGCATGATGTTGAAGCGCTGCTCGAGCATTACCGGATGACGCTCATTCACTGGCATGATCGCCTTTGGGAGAACCGCGCAGAAGCGGTGCGCATTGCCGGCGAGGAAGTGGTGCGCCTGTGGTTGTTGTATTTCGCGCTCTTCGTCATCGGCTTCGAGCGCGGCGTCGTAAACCTGTTCCAGACCCTGGGTACGAAACGCCGGCTCGGCCTGTCCGGCCTGCCGCCGACGCGGGACGACATTTGCCGGCAGGAATAAACGCTGGCTACGCCCGCGCGATGCCCTGATCCGCCAGCACTTCTTCGACCGGACGGTCGTCGATGGGCCAGTGCAGGAAGGAAGCAAGCGTGCCGACCACGATGATGATCCACCACGCCACCATGTAATTGCCTGTCATGTCGCGCACGATGCCGCCGATCCACACGCTGGTGAAGCTGCCGACCTGATGGAAGAAGAACACGATGCCGTAGAGTGTCGCCATGTAGCGCGAGCCGAACATTCCCAGCACGATGCCCGAAGTCAGCGGCACGGTCGCCAGCCACAATGTGCCAATGGCCGCCGCGAAGATGTAGACCGAGGTTGGCGACAGCGGCGCCAGGAGGAAGACGATGAAAATCGCAGAGCGGCCGAGATAGAGCGAAGCCAGCAGATATTTCTTGCGATACTTGCCGCCGAGCCAGCCGGACAGCGTTGTGCCGATAACGTTGAAAACGCCGATGACAGAAATCGCGGTGGCTGCAACAATCGGGACCATGCCCTGATCCTGCAGATAGCCGGGCAGGTGGGCGTTGATATACTGCACCTGGAATCCGCAGGTGAAAAAACCCATGGCCAGCAGCCAGAAGCCGTGATGATGGCGCGCTTCCATCAGCGCCTGCTTGAGGCCGCGCTCGTCCTTCTTGCTGGTGAGGATATCGCCGGACGACAGCTTGATGATAAAGGCAAGAGGCAGGATCAGCAGCACGAGAATGGACAGCGAAACCATCGCCGGATACCAGCCGTGCTTGTCCATGATCAGTGCGCCGAGCGGCACCAGAACCAGTTGTCCGCCTGTACCCCCGGAGGTTATGAGGCCCAGCCACAGGCTGCGCTTGTCCTCCGGCGCTACCCGGCTGGCGATGGCCAGAACCAGCGACAGGGCGCAGCCGGCAGAGCCTATGCCGCCGAAAAAACCGGCGCTCAGGATCATCGATGTCGGTGTCGTCGATTGCGACATCATGAAGATACCGAAACCATAAAGCAGCCCGGCAAAACCCAGCACCTTGATCGTGCCGAACCGGTCCGCCAGCGCCCCGACAAAGGGCGCGGACAGGCCGTAGATCAGCGCCTGTATGCCCAGCGCCAGCGACATGGTCTGCACGGCCCAGCCATATTCGGCAGTGATCGGCCGCAGGTAGATGCCGAAACTCTGGCGGCTGCCATAGGTGAGAAAGACGATGCAGACGCAGCAGGCAAGTACGATGAGGGGCCAGGCCCGGACGGGTTTTGCTTCGGCGGTATCAGACAATTTCGTTCCCGTTTTCCGGCCGGACTGGCCTGTTGATCAGTTGAAGAATGGCTATTTCAGTCCAATACGCTCACGCCGCCGAACCGCTCGCGCCATTTCGGGATGACTTCGGTGTTGTAGACATTGTCCGGGATCCCCCCGGATAGCGCTGTATGGATCGAGCGGTGCGCCCAGGCAATGCCTTCGCGCAATTCTCCGCCATAGTTGAAGGAGGCCGAATGCGGGCTCATCAGCACTTTCGTGCCGAGCTTGCGCAGCGGTGAATCCATCGGCAGCGGCTCGATCTCGAAGGCGTCGATGCCCGCGCCTGCCAGATGCCCGCTCTCGATGGCAGCCGCCACATCGGCCTCGCTGATGACCTTGCCGCGCGCCGTATTGATGACGATGGCGCCCTTCTTCATCTTGGCGATCTGCTCGGCCCGCAACATGTAGCGCGTCTCGTCCGTCAGCACGACATGGAAGGATACCACATCGCTCTCGCGCAGCAGCGTGTCGTAATCGACCTGCTTCGCATTCGCCAGCAGGAAGCGGGCAGGGGGGATGTGCGGATCGTATGCGAGAATACGTACCCGCCATGGGGCGAGCAGTTGCGCCACACGCGTGGCGATGCGCCCAAGACCAACGAGGCCGATGGTGACGCCCTCATAGCCGTCTGCCCGCGGGGCGAGAAAGGTGGTGGCGTGGTGCGGCTCGCGCCACTTGCCGGCGCGTACGTCGGCATCGCGCTCCATAGCCTTCTTCAGCATGGCCAGGATCATCATCATGGTCGATTCGGCAACGCCGAAACAGTTCGATTCCGTCGGCGCATGGCAGACCATGATGCCGAGATCGGTCGCGGCCTGGATGTCGATATCGTCGACGCCGACCGTATATTTGGCGATGATCCGCAGCCGTTGCGAGGCTTCCATGATGCGGCGGGAAATCGGCGTGTTGCGGATGGACGTCCCGCACATCGCCACCGCCTCGCGGGCATTGTCGACGATCTCGCCCTCGTAGTCGCCATTGGGCAATTGCCAGTCCGGATTGCCGATCACCACGTCGCAGCCGGCGCTTTCAAGCTTCTGCAACAGCTCCGGCGGTTCCTCGCGCGGCGCGAAAATGAATACTTTCTGTCCAGACATGTTTCCCCCAGCAGGCAATACGCCGTGCGCGCGAGCCGTTAGTCGATTGGCCGCAAATGTGCGGGAGACGGACGCCCCGGTCAAGCAATATAGACGCCGGACTGGTGCTGGCAGCCATGCACGACAGGCCTGCCGGATGCGACGCAGGCGGCCTTGCGTTGCTGCCTGTCCATCGGGTACTTTCTGGGCAAACCGCCAAAAGCCGGCGCCCCGTGCGCGCCGCCAGTCCGGGAGAGAAAAATGAACGTCGCTGCAACCAATCTGTTCGAAATCGTGCCGCTGACAGAGCATATCGGCGTGGAAATCCGCGGGCTCGACCTGTCCAAGCCGTTGGATGAAGCCACGAAAAAGGCCCTGCACCAAGCCTGGCTGGATCACATCGTGCTGATATTTCGCGGTCAGAACCTGACCCAGGAACAGCACATGGATGCGACAAGGGTTTTCGGCGAACCCGGCCATGTCGGTCGCCCGCCGAAGTATTTCCCCGAAGGCTTCAACCGGGTGCTGCCGGGCATCATGTTCATCTCCAACATCCGCGAGAACGGCGAGCCCATCGGCGCCCTTCCGGATGGCGAGATGATGTTCCACCACGACATGATCCACCACGAGCTGCCGCACAAGGGCACGCTCCTGTATTCAGTGGAAATTCCCTCCCATGGCGGCAACACGCTGTTCGCCAGCGGTTACGCGGCCTATGAGACCATGGACCCGGAGATCCGCGCCAGGCTGGAAGGCAAGATTGCCAAGCATCATTATCACTATGGCTCCGTCCAGCGCGGCGACGACAAGGGGACGGAGGCTTCTGCGGCGTCCAAACACCCGGTGTTCCGCACCAATGAGGAGACGGGCCGCAAGGCAGTCTATGTAAACCGGTTGATGACTATCGGCATCGAGGGCATGGACGATGACGAGGCCATGCCGTTGCTCGAATATCTGTTCGACCATTCCGAAAAGCCGGAGTTCGTCTACAGCCACGAGTGGAAGGTCGGCGACCTGCTGCTGTGGGACAATCGCTGCTCGACCCATGCACGCACCGACTTTCCCTCCACCGAACGGCGCCTGATGCTGCGCACGACCGTTCGCGGCGAGGTCATTCCGTACTGACCGGAAGCAGGCTGGCGATGAAGATCACCTCGATAGAACCGATCCTCGTCGCCATTCCCTACGATCACGGCGGCCCCAAAGCCGCCGATCTTACTGGCAAGGTTCGCAATACGCTCGATGCGCTCTACGTGAAGGTCGAGACTGATGCCGGCATCACCGGATGGGGGGAGGCTTTCGGCTTCGGCGCCTGTGCGCTGACCCATGCAGCCTATGAACGGTTTCTCAACCCGATGGCGATCGGCCGCGATATCGGCGCAGATGCGTCGGGCATCGAGGCGCTCAACGCCGACCTGCTGCGGCGCAGTTGCAACGCCGGGCGCAACGGACCGGTGATCTACGCCATTGCCGGTCTCGATGTTGCGCTTTGGGATATTCGCGGCAAGGTGCTTGGCAAGCCGGTGCACAAGCTGTTGAACCCTGCGTCCCGCGACACAATGCCGGTCTATGCCAGCCTGCTGCGGCTCAACACGCCGGAGGCGGTCGCGAAAGTGACGCGCGCGGCCCTCGATCGCGGCTATCGGCATATCAAGCTGCATGAGAGGACGGTGGAATGCGTGGCGGCCGCGCGCGAAGTTTGTGGGCCGGACATTCCGCTGATGCTCGACACCAATTGCCAGTGGACGCCGGACGAGGCGCTGGCCATGGCGAAAAAACTCGCGCCCTTCGATCTTGCCTGGCTGGAGGAGCCGGTCAATCCACCGGACGACTATGCCTCATTGGCATGGCTGCGCCGCGAACAGGATATCCCAATCGCGGCAGGGGAAAATCTCGGCAATCGTTTCGATTGCGCCCATGCCATCGAAGCCGGTGCGCTCGACGTAATGCAGCCGGACGCCATCAAGATGGGCGGCATCACCGAAATGTGGAAGGCGCTTGAACACGCTTATGCGAAAGGCGTGCGCGTCGAGCCGCATTCGCCTTTTCATGGCCCGGGCTGGATTGCTGGCGTGCATATCGTGTCGGCTATGCAGCAGGACGCGCTGTGCGAATTCTACTATGCCGATCTGGAGGCAGCGCCCTGCGGCGACATGATTTATCCGCAAAACGGCATGATGCCTGCGCCGCAGGGGCCG
This sequence comes from Alphaproteobacteria bacterium, assembly GCA_029979185.1. Classification (GTDB taxonomy): domain Bacteria; phylum Pseudomonadota; class Alphaproteobacteria; order Rhizobiales; family Beijerinckiaceae; genus Terripilifer. Next base: position 12,284 of record JAPOIA010000050.1, read on the forward strand.
GGGCTTGGAATAGACGGGGATGAGGACATTCTCGCCCGCTATCGCATCATTTAAACAGGAATACTCTGTATACAGGAATACACATGGCCGATCTGAAACTGACGCTCGCCTGCTGGGACTACGACCGCACCCGCCCGCTGATCGACGGAACGATCAAGCCGGAGGGCATAGACCTCGAGGTGAAGGTTCTGCGGCCACGCCAGATGTTTCCGCGCATGCTGGAGAACCGTGAGTTCGATGCGTCCGAATTGTCGCTCGCTTCCTATGCCTCGCTGATCGGCCGTGGCGATTGCACCTTTCACGCCATTCCCGTCGCGGTGTCGAAATTCTTCCGCCACTCCTGCATCTATGTGCGCAAGGACGCAGGGATCGAAAAGCCGGAAGACCTGAAGGGCAAGCGCGTCGGCACGACGCAGTATTCCTCCACTGCCGTTACCTTCATGCGCGGTTTCCTGAAGGACGACTACGGCATCGAGGCGCAGGACATGCACTGGTACATGGGCGGGCTCGTCAAGCCGACGGAAACGCCGCTGATACCGCTCGACCTGCCGCCGGAGATAAAGCTGGAATTCCTGCTCGCAGGCGAGACACTGGAGCAGATGATGGTCGAGGGCCGGCTCGATGCGCTGCTGTCGATCTATATTCCAAAACTGTTCGAGGACGGCTGGCCGAACATCGGGCGGCTGTTCGTCAACTACAAGGACGTCGAGAAGGATTACTACAGGCGCACAGGCATCTTCCCGATCATGCATACGATTGCGCTGAAGCAGGAAGTCGTCGACGCCAACCCCTGGGTTCCGCGTAGCCTATACGAGGCCTTCTGCA
>JAPOIA010000051.1 GCA_029979185.1 Alphaproteobacteria bacterium
TTTCATGCCGCATTCCGTTCCAGCCGGCAAGTGTCCGGTCCGTCTGTCGGGTAGTTTAGGAGAGCGTGCGTATGCCGAGTTCGAAATCGTCTGCGAAAGCAACCTCGTCAAAGGTCAAGTCTGCAGCAAAATCTGCCAAATCTGACGTGAAGGTCGAAAAAGAAACAAAATCCTCCGTCAAGAAGGCAGGGGCCGCAAAGCAGAGCAAGGCAGCGGCAGTCACGTCCGGCTCCAGTGAGGCTATGCGCAAAAAGACAAGTGCGAAGGCTGCAGTCAGCGTCAAGACTGCTTCGGCGAGTAAACCCGCTTCTGCAAAGAAGCAGCAGGGCGCTGCGGCAAAGACTGTAAAGGGTGCAAGCGGAAAGCCGGTAACAACAGAGGCAAAGGCAACAGCAACGGCTGTCAGGACAGCGAGTATCAAGACAGCGAGTGTCCAGACTACGAGTTCGAAAACTGCAAGTTCCAAGAGCGTCAAAACGCCTGCAGCAAAAAAGGCCACGAAGGAAACGTCAGGAGCGGGGGCAACAAGGCAGCTGACCAGCACCAAGGCGACAACTGCAGCCAAGGCCGCAGCGTCCGGCGCGAAGTCGCATGTGAGTAAGCCGCAGAAGCCCAGACCTGCTGCGGTAACGGAGTCCAAAGCAACCAGATCTTCGCCTGCGGCCAAAACTGTTTCGGGTGACGGCAAGTCTGTTTCTGACAATGCGAAATCCGGGCCGGCAAAGGCCCCAGAAGCGAGCAGCATGAGCAAGAAAACGGCGACCAAGAAGGCGAAAGCAGAAGCTCACACAAGCGAAGAGGCCATCACACTGTCCGCAGAAGCAACGTCCACGGCCGCAATTCCAAAGGCCGCGGCGAAAAGCAAAGCTGCTCCGGCCAAATCAGCCACTGCCAAGCCGGCGGCTGCCAAGGCCACAGCGGCTGCAAACCAGGATGATGCCAAGCAGGAAGCTCCCAAGATAGCGCCTCCCAAGGCCGCTGCTTCCGAGGCACAGGCTGAAAAGCCGGCTGGCAAGACAACCGCCAAAACAACCGCCAAAATAACCGCAAAGACGACCGGCAAGGCAGCCAGCAAGCCGGCGGCGCCGAGGATCGCAAGCGGCAGCGCCACACCGGCGAGCGAGGCACCGCGTCCGCGGCTGGCATCCGGCAGCAGCGGCCCGACCCTCGCCCCTCTGGCTGTGCCACCTCCGCCGAAGCCGAAGCCTCAGTCGGCTTCCCCCGCGGCACAGAGCCGGGCGCCAGCTAAGGCGGCTGTTCCGCAGAACGGCTTCAAGGTTGGCGACTACATCGTCTACCCGGCACACGGCGTCGGACAGATTCTGGCCGTCGAAAAGCAGGAAGTCGCGGGCTTCACGCTCGAGCTGTTCGTCATCAATTTCCTTCAGGACAAGATGACCCTGAAGGTGCCGATGCCGAAGGTGCTGGATGGCGCCATCCGCAAACTGTCCGATCCTGCGCGGGTGACCAAGGCCCTCGATACGCTTACCGGACGCGCCCGTGTCAAGCGGACGATGTGGTCGCGCCGCGCGCAGGAATATGAAGCGAAGATCAATTCCGGTGATCTGGTTACGATCGCGGAAGTGGTTCGCGACCTGTACCGCTCGGAAACGCAGCCGGAACAGTCCTACTCCGAACGGCAGCTCTATGAAGCCGCTCTCGACCGCATGGCCCGCGAAATCGCTGTCGTGCGCAAGTTCGACACACCGGAGGCGCTGAGGGTCATCGAAGAGCACCTGAAGCGCGGCCCGCGGCGCGGCGCCAAGGCATCCGACGACGATGCCGATGCATCGGGCAAGGACGGCGAGGAAAACGAGTCCATCGGCGAAGCCGCCTAATAGCCTGCTTTTGCATTACAGCCGCGAAGCAAGTCACTTGAATACGGAAAGCCGGGCAGAGTTTCTGCCCGGCTTTTTTGCTTCCATCGGCGCTGACGTCAGTATTTGCGTTCGAGAATGCTCACATAGTTGGCAACCGCCGCGCCGCCCATGTTGAATACGCCGCCAAGCCTGGCATTCGGCACCTGCATGCCACCGGCTTCGTCGCATAACTGCATCGCCGAAACCACGTGCATCGATACGCCGGTCGCGCCTATCGGATGGCCCTTGGATTTGAGGCCGCCCGAAGGATTGACCGGCAAGGCGCCGGTCATAGCCGTCATGCCGGACTTGATGACATCGGCGCCGCGGCCCTTCGGCGCCAGCCCCATCGCCTCGTATTCGATCAGTTCGGCAATGGTGAAGCAGTCGTGCGTCTCGACGAATGACAGATCCTTCAGCGTCAGCCCTGCTCTTTCAAGCGCTCCGTGCCAGGCGACCGAACAACCCTCGAAGGCGATGATATCCCGGGTACTCATCGGCATGAAATCCTGGGCGTGATGGATGGCCCGGAAATTCACTGCGCGCAGCGCGTTGGCGGCGATCTCGTCATTTGCGATGACGAGCGCTGCCGCACCATCCGAGACCAGGGAACAGTCGGTGCGTTTGAGCGGGCCGGCAACCAGCGGGTTCTTGGGGCTTTCCTCGCGACAGAAAGCGTATCCGAGGTCCTTGCGCATCTGGGCATAGGGATTGGCGACCCCGTTGCGATGGTTCTTCGCCGCGATCATCGCCAGGGCGTCGGACTGGTCGCCATGGGCCTGGAAATAGGCGCCGGCAATCTTGCCGAAAATGCCGGCAAAGCCGCCTTCGGTATCTCCGTCCTCCTTCAGATAGGAGGCCTTGAGGAGATTGCGCCCGATCTCGGCCGGAGGCGTCTTCGACATTTGCTCGACGCCGACCACGAGCGTGCAGCGGGCACGGCGGGATTCGATGGCGCGGATCGCAGTGTGAACCGCAGCAGAGCCCGTGGCGCAGGCATTCTCGAGACGCGTTGCGGGCTTGAAGCGCAACGCCGGATCGGCCTGCAAGACAAGCGCAGCTGTAAAATCCTGCGGACAAAAGCCTGCATTGAAATGACCGAGAAATATCTCGTCGATATCTGCCGCGGGAATCCCGGAATGGGCAATGGCGTCGGCAGCCGTGCGAGCAATCAGCGATTCAACGGTCTCGTCTTCCAGCTTGCCGAAGGGCGAATGAGCCCAGCCGATAATATTTGCGGTCATTTCAACTCCTGCTAAAACTGCCCGTGCAAGGGCATTCCGGCCGCGTCAAAAGTTCACAATCGCCGGCCACCTGCAATCAAGCCACTTTTTCGCCCAACTGCACCTACATCCCTTAATGGAGAAATCGCCCTTACGGGACTTGCCGCCAGAAGCGGCTAACCCCGGGCCGGTCGGCGTCCGATCAATCGATGGAGAGGGGCGCAAGCAGCCGTCATCTTTTCAAGGATGGCGTGAACCGCTAGACTTTGTCCAGTAGATTCGCGTGCGCAGCCACTGGCAGACGACGCATCCCGCGCCGCCCATTCAGCAAGGTAGTATTGATGTTTTTTCGGGTGCTTCAAAGCGCGGCCGCAACTGTCATTGCTTCATCCTTTTGGCTTCTGCCTGTGGCCAGTCCCGCGCAAGCGTCACCGGCGCTGGTTGTGGAACTGTCCAGTGGCCGCGTCATCCATGCCGAGGAGGCGACCCGCCCCTGGTATCCGGCATCGCTGACAAAACTGATGACCGCTTATGTGGCGCTGGATGCCGTGCGGCGCGGCAAGATTACCCTGCGCACACCGATGCGCGTTTCGCGCCGGGCCTATCGCATGGCTCCGTCCAAGATGGGTTTCAAGCCGGGCTCAGAAATCACGCTGGAAAGCGCGCTCAAGATCATCCTGGTAAAGTCAGCCAACGATGTGTCGGTGACGATAGCCGAAGGCATTGCCGGTTCTGTCGAAGCCTTCGCTGCCCAAATGAACGCCACCGCCCGCTCGCTCGGCATGTATGAATCGTATTTCGTCAACCCGAACGGCCTGCACAACCCCGGCCACGTATCATCAGCCCGGGACATGGCGATCCTGGCGCGCGCGCTGTTCCTGCATTTCCCGGAGCAGCACGAACTGTACGGCATCGGCGCGATACGTGTCGGCCGCCGGGTCATGCGCAACCACAACGGTCTTATCGGGCGCTATCCCGGCGCCAATGGCATGAAGACGGGATATGTTTGCGCTTCCGGCTTCAATGTGGTGGCGAGCGCGACACGCTATGGCAAGACCATCATTGCAGTTGTCATGGGTTCGCCAAGCGCAACCGTCCGGACCTTTCAGGCCATGGCGCTGCTCGACAAGGGCTTCGCCAGTTCCGGCTACAGCAGCTCGCAACTGGAAGGCCTGTCGCGATCGGCCTACCAGGCGCCACCGAACATGCGCGGTGAGATCTGCAACCGCACGCGGCGGCGCGAATTGATCCGGCAGTACATCAGTTCTGTTACCCCTCCCACCTCCGGCTCGACGTTGTCGGGCGGCGCACCGGTGAGTTCCTACAGCGGCGATTCCAATAGCGCTGCAGCATTCTTCGCCGCCGACAAACGCGGAAATTTCCGCAGCGCAGCAGATGGTGAAGGAGAGGACGGAGACGATACACGCTCGTCACTGCCACAACTGCGCCTGCCGCCGCGTGCAGCAATGGCTCCCATCCCGGTCTATGTCGGCCGTGCTCCTGGTTGGACCGGCACAGCCGCCGGTCCGGCATCGGCAGAACCTGAAGATGCCAAGCCTGATACAGAAAAATCCGAGAGCACCGCCACACGAAGCGGAGCGGAACCGGGCAAGCCGCTGAGCCTGCGCGGCGCGCAAGCACAATCCAGGAAAGCTGCGCGATCCAGCAAGGCTGCCCGATCGAAGAAAACAGCCGCACGCAGCAAGGCCGCGAGGAAAGCCAAAGCCCGCGGGACAAAGGCGCGCGCTACGCGCAAAGCCGCACGGTCGAAGAGCCTGCGCCGCGGCAAGGCCGCTTCGCGCAGCTCGTCCAGAAAGCGCAGCGGACGCCGGTAAATTCTGCGAGGATGCATGCAGGGGACAGCCGCGGAGTCGATCGCATGAGCACTCTTGATCGGGCCTCGCCAGAAACCGCAACCGAGCCGTTCGTTCCTTTCGCCCTTCACCTGAGGGACAAGCCCGCCGGGCGTTTCGGGCAGCTCTAGCATCTGGCCAACAATGCAATCCATATCTGGGCGCGCGAGCATTTCGAGAAAATGATCGTCACAGGCCCGTCGCTGATCGGCGAAACGGCTCTGGTCAACGACCCGGCTGGTATCCGCCGCGTGCTTGTCGACAATGTCGGCAATTACGAGAAGGACCACCTGCATCTGCGCATCCTGTCGGCTGGCGCTCCTGAGAATACGGCGATGGGCTTGCTCGTCGCCACGGGCGAGCAATAGCGGCGGACGCGGCGGACACTCGCCCCGCTGTTTGCGCCTCGGCGCGTATCGGCTCTGGCGCGCGCCATGCACGAACAGGCACAGGCGCGGGTTAGCGAATGGCTTGCAAGGCCCGCAAATAGCCCGCTGTGCGTCGACCAGGAAATGACCGGCGTTACCTATGACATCCTGTCAGCGACGATGTTTTCCGGCGCATTGGAAGGCGGCGCCCAGGACACCGAACGCGAACTGACCATCCTGCTCAACTCGATAGGCCGGATCCACCCCTTCGATGTGATGAATGCTCCAGACTGGCTTCCGCGCATCGGTCACGGTCGCGGATACAGGGCGCGACGCTATTTCGAAGCGGAAATGGAAAAGCTGCTGAACAAGCGGCAGGCTGAGGAAGCACGCGGTGTCCCGCTGCCGGACGACCTCCTCAGTGCACTGCTGAAGGCGAGCGATCCGGAGACCGGCCAGGATCTGACGCGCCAGGATCTGACGCGCCAGGAAATAACCTCGAACCTTTTTACCTTTATCGCCGCCGGCCACGAAACCACCGCGCGGGCTCTGACCTGGACGCTTTACCTTCTCTCGCAAAGCCCGGAATGGGAGGAACGCTGCATCGCCGAGGCGGTGAGCGCTTCGGACGATCCCGGCCAATGGCTGTCGGAAATGCCGGCAATCCGCGCTGCCTTCGAGGAAGCCATGCGGCTCTTTCCGCCAGCGCCGCAACTGTCGCGCATGGCCTCCGATTTCGATACCATTTGCGGCGTGAACATCGCACCGGGCACCTATATCTATATCGCACCATGGGTCCTGCACCGGCATAGGCAGCTCTGGGAGCATCCCGACGCATTCCTGCCGGAACGGTTCATGCCGGGAAACCGCGACAGGATAGACCGCTTTGCCTATCTACCTTTGGCGGCGGGCCGCGCGTTTGCATTGGCCAGATTTTTGCACTGCAGGAAGCCGTGATCGTGCTGGCCTGCATCCTGCAGCGGTTGCGGCTGCGCCACCGCGGGGAGCCGCCTGTTCCGGTGCATCGCATAACCCTGCGCACAGGCAAGCCGCTTGAGATGACGATCGAACCGCACAACATTCACTAGCGTCTTGATTCATTGATGTCTCGCGCTGGGCGAGAACATATTGCTGCCGTCTCGGGAAAGCATTGAGTAGACTTTGCAACGCGAATCAGGCGCGATTGCGCATCCTTGTGGAGGGACCATGCAAGCTTTACGCATCAGCCGGACGAATCGAACCGCAGGCGACACAACAAACGGAGCCAGAGAATTGCTGCTGGCAGGCGCATGTGCCGCAGTAATCAGCGTCTTCCCGGCAACGCCTGCTTTTGCAGATTTCACCAGCTGCATGAACGGCTTGCGCGCCAGCTTTGCGAAGTCCGGCATTTCCGGCGCAACCTTCGACAGGGTCATGGCTGGCGTTACGCCGGATACGAAAGTCATCGACTCGCTGAATTCCCAACCCGAGTTCAAGACGCCTATCTGGGACTATCTGGCGTTTCTCGTCGATGCGGAGAAGGTTGCCGATGGCCGGGCTGCAATGCGGCAGCACAGCCGCGCACTGGCCGCAGCGGAGCGGCGCTTCGGTGTCGACCGCTATACGATTGCCGCGGTCTGGGGCGTTGAATCCGACTTCGGCAAGATTGCCGGAAAATGGTCGTTGCCGCAGGCGCTCGGTACCCTGGCCTGCGTCAGGAACCGGCGTTCGCGCTACTTCCGCGGTGAACTGTTGTCGACGCTGAAGATCGTCCAGCGCGGCGACCTGCATCCCAGCAAGTTGCGCGGATCCTGGGCCGGCGCCTTCGGGCAGACCCAGTTCATGCCCTCCACCTATCTACGGCTGGCGGTCGACGGTGATGGGGACGGGCGGCGCGACCTTGTTTCCTCGGCAGCGGACGCCCTGCATTCAACGGCGAATTTCCTGCGCCGGGCCGGATGGCAGACGGGCGGAGTCTGGGGCTATGAAGTGCAACTGCCGAGAGGCTATCGTGGCCCGTCCGGACGCAAGGCGCGCAAGCCGCTTTCCTATTGGTCGAAACTCGGCATCCGGCGCATGGGCGGCGGCGGCCTCAGCGGATCGGACACGGCGGGACTGCTACTTCCGGCCGGGCGCAACGGGCCGGCCTTCATGGTGTTCCGGAACTATTCGGCGATCTATTCCTACAACGGGGCGGATTCCTATGCGCTGGCGATTTCCCTGCTGTCGGACCGGCTGCGCGGGCGCGGCGGCATCCGCGGCAACTGGCCGACAGACGACCGTGGCCTTTCACGGCGCGAGCGCAAGGAAGTGCAGGCGCTGCTGGCCCGCAACGGATTCTACAAGGGCGAGGTTGACGGGGCCATCGGCACCATAACCAAGCGGGCCATTGCTGCATATCAGCGTCACCTGGGGATGCGCGCCGACGGAAATCCGGGAGGCAAGGTGCTGGACGCACTGCGAGCGGGACGTTAGCGGCGGACAAAGGTCCATCGCGTCCCGATAGCATCTCAAAAATGCATCTCAGTTCAGGATGCTGAACCAATCACCGCGAATTGAATGGTCAGTGATGCCCAAAACGGCGTATTCTGAGGGCATGAAATACACTCCGTTCTCACTGAAGCGCCTCGCCCGCAGCCTGCGGCCTGAGCGTAATCGACGGGCTGCGGCCGTTCTTGCGCTTGCCGCAACGGTCACGACAGTCCTGGCCGGCGGAATGGGTGCCTCCGCGCTTGCGCAGGCCTCCAGGACGCCCGCCACTTTCGATGCCCCGGCGGTTATCGAACTCTTCACCAGCCAGGGCTGTTCCTCCTGTCCGCCCGCCGACAGGCTGCTGGCGGACCTGGCGCGCAAGCCGAACATCATCGCCCTGTCGCTGCCGGTCGACTACTGGGATTATCTCGGCTGGAAGGACTCGCTGGCGCAACCGGCTTTCACCGCCCGCCAGAAGGCCTATGCAGCAGCCCGTGGCGACGGACATGTCTATACACCGCAGGTGATTGTGGACGGCCTGCACCACGGCGTCGGCAGCGACCGCCAGGCTATCATCGCACTTGCAAAAAAGAGCCTTGGCGCGAAAGGGGCGATGAAAGTGACCATGACTGTAGCAACGCGCTCGAGCGTCGCAGGCGGCAAGGTCATTTGCGAACTGGGTGCGGCAACACCGAAGTCGGCCCGCAAGGCAGGCCTGTGGCTGTACCGGGTCGCGAAGTCCCGTGAGGTAAAGATCGGTCGCGGCGAGAACACCGGCCGTTCGGTACGCTATGTCAACGTCGTGCGATCCATTAGCTTCATCAGCGACTGGGACGGAACGGCCAAACGGGTAGAGATCGACGCCGGCACGCTGAAACAGGGCGATGCCGACGGCTGGATCCTGCTATTGCAGAGCGGCACGAAAGACAGGCCGGGCGCCATTCTCGCTGCCGCCAAGGCCGAGGGCTTCTGACAATCCGCTTGCGGTTTCCGATACAGGCCCGACACCGTGCCGGCGCCTAGGCAATCCTGCCTGATACGGTTGCGGATGCTGGCTTGTCCTCCGGCGCGGACGGCATTTCGATCTCGCTGGTGCGCGGATCGAGTACCGCCGATTCCGGAGTCGCCAGCCGCGCCGGCATCGTGTGCACGAATTCGGTCTTGATTTCATGGGCGATTTCGGCGCGCGAACTCAGCCGCCGCAGGCCGTAGATCACGATCAGAACATGGGTGCAGATGGTCGTCAGGAACAGGCCGGCTGGCCCGTAGAACATCATGATCGCGCCGCCGATCGCCGGGCCTGCAATGGCGCCAATACCGAACAAAAGCAACAGGCCGCCACTGATCTGCAGGAATGTGTCAGGCTCGGCCCGGTCGTTGGCGTGGGCGACGATTACCGGATACATGGAATAGATCGCGCCGCCAAAGACCGCAGCAGCAACGAGATTCTCGTAGATGCCCGCCGGACGCCAGAGGATGAACCACAGTTCAGCGGCCGCCGCGATGCAGGCGAGGGCCATCAGGACCCAGCGCCGGTCGAACCGGTCCGACAGGAACCCGACCGGAATCTGGTAGAGAGCGCCAGCCAGCAGCGACAAGGCCATGAACAACGTTACCGCCGTCACCGGCAAATTGTTGCTCGTGGCGAACACCGCACCCATTGTTCCAAACGCGCCGTTGGAAATGCCGACCAGTATGATCGACACGACCGCATAGGGAGAGTTGCGCCACAGGAGACGCAGGTTCAACCGCGCCTGTACCAGGGGCGGCGGCGCCCGTCCCGAAGTCAGCGCTGTGGGCAAAAGAGCCAGGCAATAGAACAGCGCAGCGAGCACGAAAAAGACGAAGCCGGTTGCATCGCCAGCCATGATGACCAGATTGCCAAGAGTTGTGGCGATCAAATTGGCGGTCATGTAGACGCCGAACACCCTGCCGCGTCGCTCCACGCCAGTGCTCTCGTTGAGCCAGCTTTCGACGATCATGGCCGCGCCGGAAAAACAGAAGCCGCAGACCAGCCGCATCGGCAGCCAGACCGCAATGTGGATGGCCAGCAGGCTGCCGAGGACGGAAATCGCCGCCAGCGCACACATAACGCTGAAAGTGCGGATATGGCCGACGCGCGCGACCAGATGCGGCACCAGAATGCAGCCGCCGACATATCCGAAGGCCCAGGCGGATCCCAGCAGGCCAAGGCCAAACGGCGAGAACCCTTCAACACTGCCGCGTAACGGTATGATCAGACCATTGATACCGCCGGCAAACATCAGGAATGCCGATCCGGCGATCAGAGCGAAAACTGGCAGTATCTGGGGCACGCTGCGAATCCCGATCCAATGGTTAACGTCCGCTGTAGCGGCTTTGGGCGTCAAAAACCACCCCCGCTGCGCCGCTGCGCCAGCTCTGGCACCGCTCTTGATGGCGTGACTGTTACACAAGGACTGCCGTCCCAGGACGTGACGCTTTTACTACTCCGCGACACGGCATGGATCAAAACGAAGCAGGAGAGACCCGTGAGCAAGACAAGAACCTTTGCAATCGCCGTGGTTGGCGCTGCCTCCATAGCGGTTGCAGCAACGGTAGTCTTGCGAAAACCTGCCAGAAGCGAACCGACACAGATCTACTTCCAGCTCTACGAACCGCAGAAGGTCGTTTACCACGTGCATACAGGCGGCGGGCTGTTCGGTTCCCACAACCGCGATATCGTTTCCATCATGAACAATCACGTGCGCGCGGTGGGCGAGGGCTTGCTCGACCTGCGGCTCGTGCTGCAGGGCGCTGGCATCGATATCCTGCAACAGGCGCTGAAGGACAAGAAGCTTGCCGATGCCATCACCGATCTGCGCAAGAAGGGCGTGCGCTTCCTGGTCTGCTACAATACGCTGGTCGGCCACGGCATAGACTATGAGAAGGACCTCTACGGTGTGAAGAAAGAGGACATCGTATCGGCCGGAGTGGCTGAAGTCGCCCGTCTCGAGGCCGAGGGCTTCGTCTATCTGAAATTCTGATGGAGCAACTGCCGCCACAGTTCAAGGAAGCCTATTCAACGAAAAAGGCCCGGCAAACCGCCGGGCCTTTCTCTTTTCGCAATCGGTCCGCAGTTACGCAGCCAGCTGGCGCAGCACGTACTGAAGGATGCCACCGTTGTTGAAGTATTCCAGCTCGTCCTGCGTGTTGATGCGGCAGTCGAGCGTGATCTTCTTCTTCTTGCCGTCGGCATAGGTAATCGTGGCGTCCATCTTCTGGCGCGGCTTGATGGTATCGAGACCTTCGATGGTCACGGTCTCCTCGCCGGTCAGCTTCAGCGAATTCCACGTCGTGCCCGGCTCGAAGGTCAGCGGCAGAACGCCCATGCCGACGAGGTTGGAGCGGTGGATGCGCTCGTAGCTCTCGGCGATGACGGCGCGCACGCCAAGCAGCTTGGTGCCCTTGGCGGCCCAGTCGCGGGACGAGCCGTTGCCATATTCGGCGCCAGCGAAGATCACCAGCGGCACGCCGGCGTCCTTGTAACGCGAAGAGGCTTCGTAAATCGAGACGCGATCGCCGGAGGGATAGTGCGTGGTGTTGCCGCCTTCCAGCACGTTTCCGTCCTTGCCCTTGTTCATGAAGTTCTTGATGCGAATGTTGGCAAATGTGCCGCGCATCATCACTTCATGGTTGCCGCGACGGGTGCCGTACTGGTTAAAGTCCTGCTCGCGCACCTGGCGCTCGGACAGCCAGCCCCCGGCGGGCGAAGCGAACTTGATCGAACCGGCCGGGGAAATGTGGTCGGTGGTGATCTTGTCGCCGAACAGCGCGAGAATGCGCGCACCCTTGATGTCCTCGACCTTGTCGGGAGTCATTGTCATGCCTTCGAAGTAGGGCGGGTTCTGCACATAGGTCGAAGTCATGTCCCAGGTGTAGGTCTGACCGGTCGGGGCCTTGACCTTGCGCCAGTTGACGTCGCCCTTGAACACATCCGCATAGCGTTCCTTGAATATCTTCTTGGTGACGTTCTTGCGGATGAAGGTGTCGATTTCCTTGTTGGTCGGCCAGATGTCGCGCAGGTAGACGTCGTTGCCCTTCTTGTCCTGACCGATCGGCTCGAGCGTCAGGTCCTTGCGCACCGTGCCGGCAATCGCATGGGCGACGACCAGCGGCGGGGAAGCCAGATAGTTGGCCTGCACGTCGGCGCTGACGCGGCCTTCAAAGTTACGGTTGCCCGACAGGACTGCCGCAGCGACGATGCCGTTCTTGTTGATGGTATCGGAAATGTCCTCGTCCAGCGGGCCGGAGTTGCCGATACAGGTGGTGCAGCCGTAACCGATGAGGTTGAAGCCGAGCTTGTCGAGATCCTTCTGCAGGCCGGAATTGGCGAGATATTCGCCAACGACCTGCGAGCCGGGAGCCAGCGAGGTCTTGACCCACGGCTTCACGGTCAGGCCCTGGGCTACGGCATTGCGGGCTAGCAGACCGGCGCCGATCAGCACGCTAGGGTTCGAGGTGTTGGTGCAGGAGGTGATGGCGGCGATGACCACATCGCCATGGCCGATCTCGTAGTTCTTGTTCGCCACCTTGTAGCGGGTGTCGATGTCGTCGGCCTTGCGGTAGTCGCTGGCCATGGCGTCGGCGAAGCCGGTTGCCACGTTCTCCAGCGGGATGCGGCCTTCGGGACGCTTGGGGCCGGCCATGGAGGGCACGACGTCGCCGAGGTCCAGCGCCATGGTTTCGGTGAATACCGGGTCGGGGGTCTTGGAGGTGCGGAACAGGCCTTGAGTCTTGGCGTATTTCTCGACCAGGGCGGTACGAGCCGGCGAACGGCCGGAGGTCTTCAGATAATCGAGGCTCTCGCCATCGACGGGGAAGAAGCCGCAGGTCGCGCCATATTCGGGAGCCATGTTGCCGACTGTCGCGCGATCGGCGAGGGTCAGCGCCTCGACTCCGGGTCCGTAGAATTCGACGAATTTGCCGACGACGCCCTTCTTGCGCAGCATCTGGGTGACGGTCAGCACGAGGTCGGTAGCGGTGATGCCTTCCTTCAGCTTGCCGGTCAGCTTGAAGCCGACGACTTCCGGCAGAAGCATGGACAGCGGCTGGCCGAGCATGCAGGCCTCGGCCTCGATGCCGCCGACGCCCCAGCCCAGAACCGACAGGCCGTTGACCATGGTGGTGTGCGAGTCGGTGCCGACCAGCGTGTCGGGGTAGGCATAGGTCACGGTCTTGCCCTTCACCTTCTCGGAGCGGGTCCAGACGGTCTTGGCGAGATATTCGAGGTTCACCTGGTGGCAGATGCCGG
>JAPOIA010000052.1 GCA_029979185.1 Alphaproteobacteria bacterium
GGGGGACGTCAGGTCGAATACGAGGATCAGGATCCGCGAGTCCATCGCAAATGGCTGGAGGCAATTGCCAGAACAGGCGTGCGTTCGCAGATGGGTGACCTGTTCGACGAGAATGCAATAATGAAGCTGCCTCAGGAAGAGTTGACCGGTGTGATTCACACACCGCAATCGATAGGTCCGGCGGTCTAGAGCGTTCCCAGGAAAAGTGGTTTCCGGTTTTCCGTCCGGTGCGCTTCAGTACAAAAGTGTAAGCAGACAAATCGGGCCGGGGCAGGTCGGGGTATTCGCATGATCGATACTATGTTTGGTTCCTTGTTCGGGATGGTATCGTCGCCCCAAATCATGGGGCTGATGCTTGTTGCGGTACTCATCGGTCTGATGGTTGGCGTGACGCCAGGCATAGGCGGGCGCTTGTCGATCGCCCTTGCGATTCCTTTTGTCTACGGGATGGACAAGGTATCGGGCGCTGTTTTCCTTTTGACCATGCATGCGGTGAACGGCACCAGTGGTCAGATCTCGTCGATCATGTTCGGCGTGCCCGGAGATGGCGACGATGCTGCGACCACGATCGACGGCCATCCCATGGCAAAGAAGGGTGAGGCCGGCCGCGCGCTCGGCGCGTCGATTACTGCATCGGGTGTTGGCGGGATTATCGGTGCGGTTGTGTTTGCCATCATGATCCCGGTTCTGGAGCCGGTGATCCTGTCTTTCAGCCCCGCGGAGTTCTTCCTGCTCGCTATTCTCGGCATCACCTTCATCGCCTTTCTGTCCGGCGGCGGAAATATCTTCAAGGGTATTGTTGTCGGCCTGTTCGGAATGATGCTGGCGACTGTCGGGCTTGATCCGGTATCCGGCGTTGGCCGCTATACCGGCGAGTTTCTGTTCCTGTGGGACGGCTTGAGTCTGGTAACCGCGGTACTGGCGATATTTGCCGTGCCGGAAATGATCGCCCTGGCAACCCGCGGAGGGTCTATCTCGAAAGTGTCGATGGCGACGGCAAAGTATTCCTGGCGCCAGTTGCTGGATGGCGCTCTGGAAGTCCCACGCCATTGGTGGCTGGTGCTGCGCACATCGGTTATCGGTGCGGTGATCGGCATGATCCCCGGACTTGGCGGATCCGCCGCAGCCTGGATGTGTTATGGCCACGCGGTCCAAACCTCCAAAACGCCGGAGCGATTCGGTCACGGCGCGGTGGAAGGTGTGATTGCGCCGGAAACGGCCAGCAATGCGAAGGAAGGCGGCTCCCTGTTGCCGACGTTGTTCTTTGGCATCCCTGGCTCTTCCGGCATGGCGGTGCTGATGGGCGCTTTCCTGATCCTCGGCATCCAGCCGGGTCCGGCAATGCTGACCGATAACCTGCCGCTTGTCTGGACTTTGATCTGGGCCCTGGTTGTCGGCAATATCATCGCTATCTCGATATTGTTCTTCGTGGTGCGATGGGCCGCAAGGCTGACTTTCGTCAACGGCCTCATCTTGGTGCCTTTCATTCTGACGCTTGTTGTGATCGGCGCCTATGTCAGCGAAGGGCAGTGGCAGAACCTCGTCGTACTGTTTGTCCTCAGCCTGATTGGCTACGGCCTGCTGAAAGCCGACTGGCCCCGCGCGCCATTCGTCATTGGCCTTGTCCTCGGCAAGGTGGCCGAGGATTCCCTGCACAAGGCGCTGGACCTCTGGGGGCCGGGCTTCTTTCTGAGGCCTCTGTCGCTGGTTCTTATTGGCCTGATTGCCGCAACAGTCGCATACGCAGTCTGGAAAGAAGTCGGTACGGCGAGGCAGCGCAAGGCGGAGGTCGCGTGATGGAGTTGCGCAACTCGTACATGACCTTGGTCATGCTCGTCATCTTCTCGGTCCTGGTGGGCATCTCATTCACGTGGCCGGCAGAAGCGCGTTTCATGCCGAATGTGGTCGGCATACCTGCGATATTGCTGTGTCTGTTGCAGCTTGCGCTCGATGCCCGCAAGTCTTCGGCGAAGGAGCAAGCCGAGCATTCCATCACTGACGAAATGCGGGAAGCAGAGGCTCGCGTATCGCGAATGACTGGCCGCGCCATGCATTTCGACGTTGCGCATGAGATTGAACTGCCCGAGGAAGTGGCTGTTTCGGCCGCCGAGGCGCAAAAGCGCGAGAAACTGGCATGGGTCGCATTTACGGCGATGCTCTCGAGTATCGTGATTTTCGGATTTCCCGTCACCGTCCCCCTGTTTCTGACCGGCTTTCTGTACTGGATCGCCGGGCTCGCCCTTCCGCGCGCAGCGCTTTATGCGGCGATTGCGACAACTGTCATGCTGCTGGTGTTTGAGATGGTACTGCAGACGGAGTTGCACCGGGGTATTCTGACCCCCTTGATTATAGATTGGTTCAGACCCTGACAGGTCTGGCAATTTGCGCCATAATGGACGGATTGCGAGAGTCAGAAGCAAGTGTCAGAAAAATGCTGATAGGACAGAAGGGAGGCATGCAATGTCAGAGATGGAACCAGTAAAGGCCGGATTTAGCGCCGGTCGCGCGGTCGGCTTTCTTGCGGGCGCGATTTTTGCCTTCGCCGGAACGCCGGCGCTGGCGCAAAGCGGCGCCGATTTCTACAAGAACAAGACGGTTACCTATATCGTCGCTACCAAGGCCGGTGGCGGTTATGATTTCTATGGCCGTCTTGTCGCCGAATATATGCAGAAGAAGCTGCCCGGCTCCACTTTCATCGTCAAGAACATGCCCGGCGCCGGCCATCTTATCGGAGCCAATGCGATCTATGCATCGAAAGCCGACGGCCTGACGATAGGTTCCTTCAACACCGGCCTTATCTACAGCCAGCTCATCAAGTTGCCTGCCATGCGCGCCGATCTGACGAAAATGTCGTGGATCGGCAAGGCCGCCTCCGATCCGCGCGTATTCGTGATCGCGAAGCAGTCGCCGATCATGACCTTCGATGACTTGCGCAAACAGACCAAGCCGGTGAATTTCGCAACCGCTGGCGTCGGCAGTGCTGCCTATGTCGAGACGCTGATAATTGCGCGCGCCATGAACCTGCCGATCCAGCTGCTCACCGGTTACAACGGTAACGAGGATCAACTGGCCATGCGGCGCGGCGAGATCGCAGGAACAGGTGGTTCGCGCTCATCCATGGCCGATTTCGTCAAGAATGGATATGGCCGCTTTGTCGCCCAGATCGGCGGCAAGGAAAAAGACGTTCCGCAGCTGGAAACTTTCACCACCGACCCGAAAGCAAAGACGCTTATAGCATTGGTGAAATCGCAGGGCGAAGTCTCGCGCCTGACTGTTGGCCCGCCCGGCATTCCCGCTGACCGCCTGGCTGCTCTGCGCGCAGCCTACAAGGCCGCCATGGAAGACAAGGAGGCGCAGGCAAAGGTCGAGAAACTCGGGCGGCCGCTTGACCCGGCCATAGGCGAAGAGGTTGAGAAAATGGTGAAGGAGGCGCTTGATCAGTCGCCGGAAACAGTTGCCCTCTTGAAAGCATCGATCAAGAAGAAAAAGCGGAAATAAAAATCTCCCGCATCTATCCGGAGCGCAGCGTCAAGGGGCATCACTGTTCCGAAGCGTTGCGGCTCTTTGATTCCGCCGCCGCCATGCTCGCCTGTTTTCCCGATACGGCAGCAGACATGAGGCCAGAGCCGCCCGGATAGTTGAAATAGAATAGGCCGCCAATCATTTCACCAGCCGCAAACAGGCCGGGAATGATACGATCGTCAACGTCCTTCACCCTGCAATTGGAATCGACGCGCAAGCCGCCGAATGTGAAGGTGATGCCGCAGGTAACCGCATAGGCTTCGAACGGCGGTTCACTGATGGCGCGCGCCCAGTTCGACTTTGGGATGGCAAGTCCGGTCGTGCCACGGCCGTCCTTTCGTGCCGGGTCGTATGGAACGTCGCCGCGAATGGCTGCGTTGAATTCTGACACAGTCGCAAGAAAGGCCACCCGGTCGATACCTTCAATCTGTGAGACCAGGGCTTCCAGTGTGCCGGCTGTGAAACGGGCCGATTGTCGAACGCGATATTCGCCGTGCAGCCTTTCCGCGCCACGGGCGTCGAAGATCTGCCATGCAACCTGTCCGGGTTGTGCCAGGATTGCCCGTCCGAGCTTGGCATAGGTCAGAGCGCGGATGTCGGCGCCCTCGTCGAAGAAGCGTTTGCCATCCGCATTCACGACAATGCCTTCCAGGTAGTCGTCGCGTTTGAAGATTGTACCGTATTCCAGTTCGTTCACATCCGGCGCGTTGAGATCCCAGCTCGATGAATGGCAGCCGGACCAGTTGCCAAACGGCATGGCGCCGATATCCAGCGCCATGCGAAGGCCGTCGCCCGTGTTGAAGCGCGAGCCGCGAACCTTTGCCAGTTCCCATGAAGGCCCCAGATAGCGCGTTCGCATTTCCGCATTCGCCTCAAAACCGCCGCAGGCCAGGATTACCGCGCAAGCATGGATTTCGAACTCGCGCCGCTCCTGTCGTGCGACAACTCCGGTAACGCCTTCCGCATCTTCGATGAGTCGGATGGCGCGGGCATCGTATAGAATGTCCACTCCCTCACGTTCGGCTGCAGCGAACATGGCATCCGAAGCGCCTTGACCCGCTCCGTTGATTTCCACCGCCGAACCGCCGGAAAACTTTATGCTGCCATCAGCCAGATGAACCTGCCATTCGTACAGCGGTAGAAACCTAACTCCCTGCCGGGCCAGCCACAGCATGGTTGAGCGACTGTTCTCTACCAGCATTTCCGCCATCGTAATTTCGCTGCGGTATTGCGTAACGCGGCCAATGTCCTCGTAATACTGTTCGCGCGAATAGGAGCCGAAGTCCGCACGCTTTCGCTCGTCTTCCGTCAGTCCGCCGACGAGCGGATCGATATCCTCGACGCCTTGATAGACGGCGCGCATCGCACCGTTGGAGAACCGCGAATTGCCGCCGCGCTCTTCGAACGGCGCGCGCTCGAGCAGGGTGACCCGGGCGCCGGTCTGTCGCGCGGCAACCGCGGCGGACAGGCCGGCAAGACCTGCTCCGACAATCAGAACGTCTGTTTCGCGACTTTCCAAGCCGTACCTATTTCTTCTTTTTTCGCGGCGGCCTGATCAACGCCGCAGCGCGTGCTACGATAGGCTTTGGAGTTGCATAGACATCGGCAAGGAACTTGCCGATCTCAGCTCCTGTTAGGGGTTCCACGTCCTGTCCCAGCTTCTTCGCCTCGGCGAGGTAGGCGGGGTCTTCCATGGTCGCATCGAAGGCCTTGCGTAGTATCGCAAGCCGGTCGGCAGGCACGCCGGGCGCCGCCGCGATGGGCCGACCGACTTCCTGCCGGACCAGGATGATGTTCAGCATCTTCCTGTCGTCTGGCTTGGTGATGAGATCGAGCGCCGAGGGCACATCCGGCAGATCCGGTAGTTTTTGCAGTCCGAATTGCACGAGGTAGTTGAGCCGCTTGTTTTTGATCCAGTACGGGCGCGAGGCCTTCAGTGTCGACCAGGACAAGCCGCAGATCGCTTCCGCCTCGCCGCCTTCCATCGCCTTGTTGAGACCGGCATTGGGGCTGTAGCCGGTTATCACCTTGAACTTCGTGCCCAGAAGATCATTGGCGATGCGGGGCATGATAGCCGTATTCGAACGGGCTCCGGCGGCAGCAGTAACGATCTCGCCCTTGCGTGCGTCGGCGATTGTTTTCACCTTGCTGGTATGCCAGGTCGCGCACACATTCTGCAGCTTGCCGATGGATCCGATCCACGCCAGCTTGCGTCCGTCGTATTTGGCTGTCTTGACTCCGAAGAGCGGATCCATGGAAACGCCGTTTGTGAGCGCAGCTATCTCCGTACCGTCCTTCGGCGATGTATTGGCGAGCGTGTTGGCAGCTATGAGTCCGCCAGCGCCGGGCATGTTCTTGGCAATGATATTCGGGTTGCCGGGTATGTGTTTGGTCGCATGACGGGCAAAGGCGCGAGCGTAGACGTCGTAGCCGCCACCGACGCCGCTGGCGACGATCATTGTAATCGTCTTGCCCTTGTAGAAATCCTCTGCCTGCGCCAGCGAGTTGCCGCCAAGTGCGGCGGCCGATAGAACGAGAAATACGCTTCCGGTCCGTGTCATGGCAAAGTGTCTGATTTTGGACATCGTTTCCTCCCGTACTTACCGTTGTTTTTTGAAAAGAAGCTCAGAACTCCCTGAACAGCTTGCCGTATCCTTCAATCCTGTCATCGATGCCGCAACGGCGCAATGCATCCCACACGATCACTTGCAGCGCGGTGAGAACCGTCACGCCGAATTCCTTCTCCAAGATATCTATGGCGCCGATAGTGGGCCAGTGCGGCGACGGCATCAGGATTGTATCGGCTGACGGATGCTTATTCATGAGCTCCCGGCCCATGATCAGGGCGGCGTTTTGCGGTACGCGAGCAATCTGGTTGAAGGGGCTGCCCCAGCCGCGTGCGCCAAGTATCTCCCCGCCGAAATGCGCGCCGTAGCTGGCTATGCGATCGGTGTCTTTTTCTTCGTAAGGGTGGCAGACGACCAGCTTCTTGCAGCCGAGCAGTTCCATCGCCCTCTCCTGCGCCGATGCGCTGGTTGAGACCTTGACGCCCAGTTCCTTTTCCAGATCGACAATCATCTGCTTCGCATTGGCTGCACCGCGCGACATGTTGATCGGCACGCCGCCGAGACAGATCAGGTCGCAGTGATTGGCCGCCATCTCCCGCGCTGCCCGCATGCTGATGTCGTAGGAGTTGTCGACCTCTTCCTTGCTGCGGACCACGATGGCAAGGGACGTCACAGCCAGCGATACGCCTTCCGGTACGATCTTGTAGAACTCATAGGGAAAGACTTCGGTCGTGAGGGGAGGGGAGGTGTAGCCGATACGCGCACGATGTCCGTACATTCTTTCGCTGAGTTCCATGCTGTGTTTCCTCGCAGATTGTAAAAATGGAAGCGGCGGGGAATCACCCCGCCGCATTGTTGTGTGCAATCGAAATCAGGCCATCCGCTCCTTTATCCGCTCGGGCGTGAAAGGAGCCTGGCGGATGCGGATCCCCGTTGCATCGTAGATCGCATTGGCGATGGCGCCGGCAACCGGGCGCATGGAGCCTTCTCCCGCTCCGGTAGGTCCGATTTCCTGACGGTTGATCAGGACGCATTCCACCTTCGCAGGTACATCCTTGATGTCGAGGATCGGGTAGGTCTCCCAATCCACGCTGGTCACGTTCGATTTGCTGAACTTGACCTCCTCATAGGTTGCCCGGCTCAACGCCTGTGCGATATTGCCTTCGATGGTTTGAGTCAGCAGCTGCGGATTGATGACGACGCCGCAATCATGGGCGACGACAAAGCGCTTGCCCCAGACCTTGCCGGTCTTCAGGTTCACGTCCACTTCCGCGATGATGGCAACGCGAGTACCGTTACGCTGGGCATAGGCAACGCCATAGCCGTTTGCGATATCGCCGTTACGTTTCTGCTGCGCCTTGGTGTGCGGCTTCCAGCCGAACTTTTCGGCAGCAGCCTTGAGGATTGCCTTGTCGCGCGGATGCTCAGCATGTTTGATCCGGAACTCGATCGGATCCATCCCGGTTGCATAAGCCACTTCGTCAATGAAGCTCTCATTGGCGAAATGGATTTCCGGACCGAGCGGATCGCGCAGATGCGAGGAGCGCAGAGGGTTCACCGCTTCCAGCATAGGAGCGATCACTTCCCAGGTCTGGTGCTTGACCGGGAACTTGTAGGATTCCGACGGCGTCGCATAGGTCTTGCGCGGCTTCGGCTTCACGCCAAGCATCTGCCCGGCGAGATTGTCGGCCGGATTGCTCTCGTTGGACGCAACGTTCAGCCGGTCGAAGCTCTTCGAATGGAAGTGCCAGGCGATGACGTTGTTGTCCTTGTCGAGACCGGCGCGCACCGTGTGGATCGAAGCCGCAGACTTCGGATCCCAGCCCGAAGCCTCATGCCGCATGGCCTGGTAGCGCACGGGCTTGCCGGTCGCTTTCGACATGACAGCTGCGATCATCGAGGCATCGCCTGCGTCGTTGCGTCCATAGGAACCGGGACCGGGCACCCAGATGCCGCGGACCAGGTCCTGCTTGAGGCCCAGGATATTGGCGACGCCTTCCGCTCCGTAGTGCGGCTTTTGCGATCCGGTCCACAGGGTCGTGATGCCGTTCGGCTGATAGTCGACGACAGCACATCCGGGGCCCATGCTGGCGTGGCTTTGATAGGGCCACTCGTAGGTTGCCTCAATGACCTTGGCTGCCTTCTTGAATGCCGCCTCGACGACCGATGCATCCTTTGCGTTCTTCTTGGCTCCGCCCGTCTTGATGACCTTGGCCTTGCGGATATGGTTGTAGATATCCTTCTGCTCGACGAAGGGATCCTTCACCTTGGACCATTCCACCTTCAGCTGCCGTGCAGCCTTGACGGCATCCCATTCGCGCGGTGCGACGACGCCAAGGAAGTCTTTCACGTGAACGACCTTTGCGCCGGGGATATTGGCGATCGAAGCTGCATCGACCTTTACCGGTACAGCGCCTGCAACCGGCGGGAAGATCGAGCGGCCATGCAGCATGCCAGGTAGCTTGATGTCGGTGACGAAATCCTGCGTACCAAGCACCTTGCCGACGACATCGCGGCGCGGCGGTGATGTGCCATAGACCTTGTAGTCCTTCGGATCCTTCAGTTTGGCGCGGCCCTTCACGGCAAGACGATTGCCGAACTTGCCATTCCATTCCACCTCGGCAGTAAACCATCGCCCGCCGATGATCTGGCCGAAGGTTACCTTCTTGTCCGGCTGGCCCTTTACGGAAATTACGCCGTCGTTGAAAACGAGGTCGCCCGGGCTCGCGCCAAGGCTCTTCGCAGCCATTTCGGACAGGATGAGCCGCGCTTCCGCCGCTGCATTGCGCAAGGCCGCGCCGCCGTGTGAAACGCCGGTAGAGCCGGATGCGCCGCCCTGGTTGACCGTCGTGGCCGTATCACCCATCGGCACATGGACTTTCTCCGGCGACAGGTCGAGTTCCTCGGCCACCATCTGGGCTACGCCCACATCGGTGCCCTGGCCCATGTCCATCTTGCCGAAATAGGCAACGACAGTGCCGTCGCTGTTGACGGAAATGTAGCTGGAGAGATTCTTCGGATCGAGCTTCGGCCGCAGGGCCGTTCCTTCCGTCGGGACCCATGCCTTGGCCTTTTCGCCCGGCATCAGGACCGAGACGGTCAGCGCGCCTGCACCTGCAAGGAAGTGGCGGCGATTGATCTGATGATTCATGACGCGCCTCCTCAAGCCTGCGCAGCGCGTTTGACTGCGCGCATGATGGAAATATGGGTGGCGCAGCGGCACTTCAGGCCGGTGAGCGCTTCCTTGATCTGGTCGTCGCTTGGCTTGGGGGTTTTTTCCAGCAGCGCCGCGGCACTCATCACCCAGCCGTTGATGCAATAGCCGCATTGCGGCACCTGCTCGGCAATGAAGGCCTCCTGGATCTTGTGCGCCTTGCCGCCGCCAAGCCCGGCCAGCGTCACGACCTTGCGGCCCTGAACCGATTCCACCGGGGTGATGCAGGAGCGCACGGGTTCGCCGTCGACCAGCACGGTGCACGCGCCGCATTGGGCAAGGCCGCAGCCGAATTTCGGATTGCGCAACCCGAGATCGTCGCGCAGTGCATAAAGCAATGGCATGTCGGCATCGGCATCGATGCCATGCGTCTTGCCATCCACGTTAATGGACATCTTTGTCATGAAAGTTTCCTCCTGAGGCGGCAATCGCCGGCCTCTGTGTTTTGATGACCGCCAGCGCCCCTCATACGCCAGCGGCTCCCGCATGCGGGGTTCTCCCCGTCAGCTGCGAGCGCGAGTGTAGCAAGAGATTTCACCGCTTAGGAAGCACAAAATGCGGGTCGGCGGCGCGGCTGCGAATTGCCGGATTTTACTGGTGCCCCGGCCGTTCGGCCTCCAGGCGCTCTCCCATCGCCGATTGGCGGGGCCGCGCCCAGACCCAGAACACGAGCATGAACAGCGCGCCTGCGCCGATAGCGGTCTGCAACCCGGCGTAGCTCGCTACCCACCCCATGATTACGGCGCCGACAGCCGGCAGCCCGTAGGCGAACACGATGAATATGCTCATCACACGGGCACGCATGTCGGAAGCCACGCTGTTCTGCACCAGCGTCTGCGCCGAGACGTTGCCGGACAGCATGGCCGCGCCCATGATCGCCAGAAAGGCGGCTGCGAACCAGATCGTCTTGAATTGCATCGCCAGCATCAGGGAAATGCCGGTGACGATGGTGGAAGAGATCAGCAGCTTCGTCAGGCCGGCAGTCTGCCCGCGCCGCGCCAGCCAGAGACTGGCCGCCAGCGCCCCTGCGCCGATGGACGACAGGAGCAGGGACAAGCCCTGCGGTCCCGCTTCAAACACCCGCGCCGAAATACCGGGCATGAGCTCGATGACCGGCCGGATGAAGAAGCTCGTTGCCGCCAGCATGATGAACACGAAACGCAGCCCCGGCTCGGTAAATCCGTAGACGATCCCCGAGCGGATGTCGGCCAGCAGCGCCTTGGGCGATTTTTTCTCCTTGCTAGATTGTTCGCCGAAATCCATGCCGCGCAGGATCAGCCAGAAAGCGCCAAAGCTGATGGCGCACAGTCCGATCACCACGCCTGATCCTGCCCAGACAATCAAGGCGCCGGCAATGCCTGGGCCGACGATGCGCGATGCATTGAAGGACGCCGACCCCAGGGCGATAGCCGACGACAGGTCGCGCTTGGCGACCAACGCGTGAACAGCCGCCATGCGTGCAGGCTGCCCCATCGATTCGACGGCCCCGAACAGGAACGTGAGCACCAGGGCAGAATAGATGTTGATCCAGCCGGTCAGCACCAGTGTCGAAAATACAATTGCCAGGATGGCCGCGCTGATCTGGCTGAGACGGATGATGCGCATGAAGCCGAAGCGATCGGATATTGCGCCCGCAACGACGGCCAGCAGGACTGTCGGCAACAGGTCGGCAAAAGCGATCACACCCAGCCAGCTTGTCGATTCTGTCAGTTCCCATGCCAGCCAGCCGACCGCCGTGCGCTTCATCCAGCGGCCGACCGTCGCCAGCGTATGGCCGATCCAGTAACGCCGGAAGAGCGGCGTGGCGAGGGCGCTGCCTGCGCCGCCGAATGCCCGTGTGAATGCCAAGAAATGCCCCGCAGTTGAGCCAGGAAGTATTGCCTTCTATTGCGCTGGCGGCAAGCACGCTCAGCGCATGGCACGTATCGCCGTTCCGGACACCGGAAGAGGAGCATCGAGTGCTTTCCCCTTCCTGCCTTTGTATCACCGCTGCTATTTCGGCAGCGACGACATGTCCAGCGCCTTCTTCACGATATCTGGCGGCGTAGCGTAGAAGCCTTTCATAAGCGCCTTGATCCGCTCGCCCTTCATCGGCAGGAAGTCGAATTTCAGTTTCTTGCCTTCCGCTTTCATGCCGTCGCTATGCATGGTCTTTTCAAAGGCTGCACGCAGGACGGCGACCCGGTCGGCAGGCGTTCCTGGCGGAGCGGCGATGGGCCGGGTGATTTCCGACGGACGGAAGAGGATCTCACCAATCTGCTTCAGCTCCGGCGTGGTCAACAATTCATAGATCGGCTTTGCCTTGCCGAACAGTTCGACCTTCCGGTCGAGGCCCATCTGGAACATGATCTTGAGATCGCCGGACTTCAGATCGTCCAGATAGGCGCCGCGCACCGAACTTTCATACATGCCGCAGCTGGCGTGCACTTCGCCCTTGCGCATGGCCAGATTGATCGGCTTGGTGCCGCGAAAGCCGACGACGATCTTGAAGTTTGCCCCGGTCACCGTCTTTACGAACTGCGGATAGCGTGTGGTTTCCGAGCCGGGCGACGTCGATCCCCAGACGACGACCTTCTTTGCCTTGACCAGTTTGTCGTAGCTGTCGATGCCCTGGCCGCCCCCCTTCCAGATGCCGCAGGAATTGATGTCGGAATGAATGGAGCCGATCCATTCGAAGTTTTCCGGAAGAAGCTTCATGGCCGGATTGCCGAAAAGCCTCTCCATCATGATCGAGGCAGAGAATACGCCAAGCACCGTGCCGTCCTTCGGCGCGGCATTGTAGAGCCAGTTGGCCAGGCGCAGGCTGCCGCTGCCGGGCATGTTGGCTACGATCACCTTGGCTCCGCCGGGGGCGTGGTCGGTGAAGTGGCGCGCAAAAATGCGGGTTGTCGTGTCGTAGCCGCCGCCAGGGCCGTAGCCGACATTGATCGTTATCGTCTTGCCCCTGAAAAAGTCAGCGCCTGCCTGCGCCATTGCCGCACCGGCCATGCCGGCCGGAACAGCCATAGCGCCGAGCAGCACCGTACAGGCAAGTATAGTTGCGCGGGCGCGCGCTCCCGCAGGGTTTCGTGATTTCATCGTCTCTTCCTCCCGTTTGCTTCCGCCCTGGCACGTCAGGTCATATTTTGCCTGCCATTCGCCGGTGCGATATGCTTGTCCTGCACCATAGCCCTGCGTCCTGCTCATGCCAACATGGCCAACGCGGACAACTGTCATGGCGGCATTAACCCGGGTTTAACTATGCAAACGAACGTCTGTGAAAAGGTTACGTTTATTAGCGATGCGGCAAGCCGGGAGGACCTATAGTCCGGCAGTTTCAGCGCTCAGGTTTCTCTTCCGCCGATGCCCGGCGATCACGAGAGAAAGCCGTCATTACAGTGGATCCGGCGCTCATGGAAAAATTCGTGTCCAACCTGCCCTCATCCGGCGTCTATGCGGGTGATCAGGCGAAGGTGCCGGCCTTGCGCGTCAGCGGATTGTGCAAGACCTTTGACAAGCGCGCAGTCGACAATCTCGATCTCACCGTCAAACCGGGAGAGTTCTACGCACTTCTGGGTCCCAATGGTGCAGGCAAGACGACGACCCTGCGGATGGTGGCGGGGCTCTTGCCAGCTTACGAAGGCAGTATCGAAATCTTCGGCGTGAATGCGCGCGAGGATACGGT
>JAPOIA010000053.1 GCA_029979185.1 Alphaproteobacteria bacterium
TGTTCCTCGGCGCGCTGCTGACCATACTGTCCAACCTGCTGTTCATCCTGCTCGCCAAGGCCGGTCACAATATCCCGCTGCTCTATCTGGTCATATCCGCCGACAACCTGACCGCCGGTCTTGCCAGCGCTGCCTTCATCGCATTCTTGTCCAGCCTGACGAATGTGAAATTCACCGCCGTTCAATACGCCATCTTCAGTTCTCTGATGACTTTGATTCCGAAAATCGTCGGTGGTTACTCCGGTACGATTGTCGATGCGGCAGGCTATGTGAATTTCTTCATCATCAGTTCGGCTATGGGCATACCGATACTGTTACTGGTTGCACTGGCTGGCCGCTGGCTCGATACCGGTGAAACGCCGAAAGTGGTGGAGGAATGATCCCGCGTCGCAGACTATTGCAGCAAGGCCGTGCCGGTTAGGACAGACCATGGCGTATCTCGACAAAGCCTTGATGGATGCACTCGCCGATCTTGCTCTCGAAGCCGGCGCCGCGATCATGCAGCACTTCGGCAGGGCGCAGGCTTCCATCAAGGCCGATGGTAGCCCGGTGACACTGGCCGACGCCCAGGCCGAGGCGATCATTCTGCCGGGACTTGCAAGACTGTTCCCCGGCACGCCGGTCGTAGCCGAAGAGGCGGTCTCCGCCGGCAACATTCCGGACACGGCAGATGAATTCTTCCTTGTCGACCCGCTGGACGGAACCAAGGAGTTCATCGTCGGCAATACCGATTTCACCGTCAATATCGGTCTTGTAAACTCGGGACGTCCGGTGGCTGGCGTGATTTTCGCACCCGCGCTGGGCCGCCTCTGGGTGGGATCGGAAACCTGCGAGGTTTGCGAAGCCGCTCCCGGTTCGCATATCGCTGCGTCGCGCAACCGTCACGCCGTCAAGGTCCGTCCGCCGCCGGAGGATGGACTGATAGTTGTTGCAAGCCGAAGCCATCTCAATCCCGAAACGCAGGACTTTATTGCCCACCTGCCGGTTGCCGGTTATCGCAGCGCCGGCTCTTCGCTCAAGTTCTGTCTGATCGCGGAGGGCGAGGCGGACTTTTATCCGCGTCTGGGTCCGACCATGGAATGGGATACCTGCGCCGGCCATGCGATCCTGCTGGCAGCCGGCGGCGACATGTGCCAGCCTGACGGTCGCGCCTTCCTCTATGGCAAACGCAGCGCGGGCTTTTTGAACGGTGGGTTCATGGCTATGACGGATAGAAGGCTCTTGCAGAAGCTGCGCGCCTAGTGCGGCAAAGCCGGAGTTTCGTATTACAGCCCGCCCCGGCGGCAATGAATCCGTCATAAGGAGGCTGCGAACCGCTGCTATCGGGAATGCTAACTTATCTGTTAAGATTGCGAATGTAGAGTTTCCGGGCGAGGGAGGCTCGCATGTGCCAGACAGCACATCTGCGCCCGGGGCTGCGGTGGTACGGACCATACCTGCAGCACTCTCTCCGGAAGGACCATGGTCCGGAACTAGCTGCTGGCTTATAGTGCTCTTTGGGCGCAACATCGTCGATGGCGCGGTCTGCCGCGCCGGAAGGTTCAAAATCATCGGGCCGGAATACGGCCTGCCGGGATCGGAACAACCGGGCTATGCGATTTCGACTTAAACTGATTGCTGGTCTGGCCGCCTCTGTCGCGGTTGCGGTGGTTCTGGTCACGTTTCTGGCCGTGCCCTTCAGGGAGCAGCTAACCCTTGGCGCCGCCCAGGTCTGGAGCAGCCACTATCCGGCCAGCTATCTTGCTGTCGGCGGGTGGCTCCGGGGATCTTCGGTTTCCTGGCTTTGGGACCCGGTTCTCAAGTCCGTCCTTGAAGCGCCGCTGGCGCTCATTGTTGCCATACTGGCCGTCCTGCTGGTTGCGTTTCTGACCCGCCATCCGCGGTAGGACGCGGGCGATACCGTTTACGGCCTGCCGGTAGCCGCCAGCGCGCCGGGCACGCCGCGGTCGGAACTGGGCGATGCTCTCGCGTCCTGCCGTAAGGCTTTCGTTGGAATTGGCATTTTCAGTGGCATGAGCAATATCCTCATGCTGACCGGCGCCTTCTACATGCTCCAGGTCTATGATCGCGTCCTGCCCAGCCGCAGCGTACCGACGCTGGTTGCCCTGTCGTTGCTCGCTGCCGGCCTGTTCATCACCCAGGGCGTGCTCGATCTCATTCGCAGCCGTATCCTCTTGCGTGTCGGCTCCTATATTGACGAAAAACTCAGCGGCCGGGTATTCGACACCATCGTGCGCCTGCCACTGAAAGCGCAGAGCCGGGGCGACGGACTGCAACCGCTGCGCGATCTCGATACAATTCGTAACTTCCTCTCCGGGCAGGGACCGACCGCGCTGTTCGACTTGCCGTGGATGCCGATCTATCTGGCGATTATATTCTCGTTCCACCCGATGCTTGGCATGGCGGCCCTGATCGGTGCGATCATCCTCATCGGCCTGACCCTTCTGACGGAAATGATGACCCGCAAGCCCGTTGCCAATGCCAGCAGCAACGGCATCATGCGCAACGGCCTTGCCGAAGCCAGCCGCCGCAATGCCGAGGTTATCACCGCCATGGGCTTGGCCGGGCGCATGCGTAACAGATGGGCGGGTGCAAACGAAAAGTTTATGGAAAGCAACCGCCAGATGGGCGATGTAACCGGCGGTTTCGGCGCCATGTCCCGCGCCTTGCGCATGATGCTTCAATCGGCTGTGCTTGGCATCGGCGCCTATTTTGTCATTCATGGGCAGGCCAGCGCGGGCATCATCATTGCGGGATCGATCCTTGTCTCCCGTGCCCTTGCGCCGGTGGATCTCGCCATCGCCAACTGGCGTGGCTTTGTTGGCGCGCGGCAGAGCCGTCAGCGGCTGGTGAAATTGCTGGCCGCCCTGCCGTTGCAGGAAATGCCGATGCAATTGCCCACTCCCAGCCAGGCATTGAAGGTCGAGGCGGCGAGCGCCGTTCCCCCGGGCGACAAGAAGGTCGTTGTGCAGGATGTCAATTTCGAATTGAAGGCCGGCAATGGGTTGGGCATCATTGGACCCAGCGGCTCTGGCAAGTCCTGCCTTGCGCGTTTGCTGGTTGGTGTCTGGCAACCGGTGCGCGGCAATATCCGGCTGGATGGCGCATCGCTGGAACAGTGGAATCCGGAAACCATCGGTCCCCATATCGGCTACCTGCCGCAGGACGTGGAACTGTTCGCCGGAACGATTGCCGAGAACATATCGCGCTTCGATCCCGAGGCCGCGCCCGACGCGATCATCGCCGCCGCGAAGGCTGCTGGCGTGCATGACATGATCGTCAATTTCCCCGGCGGCTACGAAACCGAACTGGGTGAAGGCGGAATGGCCCTGTCCGCAGGCCAGCGGCAGCGCGTTGGTCTCGCCCGGGCGCTGTATGGCGATCCTTTCCTCGTCGTTCTTGACGAGCCGAATTCCAATCTCGATGCCGAGGGCGAGAAGGCGCTGACACAGGCCATTCTCAACGTTCGCCAGCGCAAGGGCATTGCTATCGTCGTCGCCCATCGTCCCAGCGCGCTCGCCGGTGTCGATATGCTGCTGGCGATGAACCAGGGCCGTGTCGTCGCCTTCGGCCCGCGGGATGAGGTCGCAGCCAAGGTATTTCGTCCGCCGGCAGCAGCATCGAATGCGCCCTTGAAAGTCGTACCGGCAACCGTAGGGGAATGATCGTGTCGAACTCCGCAACATCGAATTCGAAATCGCCAGCGCAAAGGTCCATGCGCCGCCACCTGATCTATGGTTTCGCCATTGTGGCTTTGGTGGCAGGCGGTGTTGGCGGCTGGGCCGCCACGAGCGATATTTCCGGCGCGGTTATCGCACCCGGCATGCTTGTGGTCGATTCCAACGTCAAGAAGGTGCAGCACCCCACCGGCGGCGTTGTCGGCGAGATCCTGGCGCGCAACGGCACTGAAGTGAAGGCCGGCGATGTGCTTGTCCGTCTCGACGGAACCGTGCTGCAGGCCAACCTGTCCATCGTTACCAAGCGGCTGGTAGAGTTGCGCGCCCGGCGCGCCCGCCTCGAGGCAGAGCGCGACGGTACGGACAAGCCGGCCGTCGCGGCGGAACTCAGGGACCGGCTCGACGAACCCGAGGTCAAGCGCGGTCTGGCGAGCGAACAGCGTCTGTTCAACCTGCGCCGTACCTCGCGCGCCGGTCAGAAGTCGCAGCTGTCCGAAAGGATCAAGCAGGCCCGTGAGGAAATCGCCGGCCTGAGCGCCCAGGAAAAGGCCAAGGCGCAGGAAATCGTTCTCATCAAGCGGGAGCTTGAAGGCACCCGCAAGCTCTGGGCGAAGAACCTCGTCCCGATCAGCAAGCTGACCGCGCTGGAGCGAGAGGCGACCCGCATCGAGGGCGAGCGCGCAGCGCTGGTTTCGACCATAGCCCGCGCCAGGGGTCGTATTTCCGAGGTCGAGCTGCAGATCATCCAGATCGACAAGGATTTATCGAGCGAAGTAGCCAAGGAGCTGGGCGACATCAATGCCAGCATTGGAGAGTTCGTAGAGCGGCAGGTCGCGGCAGAAGACCAGCTGAAACGCATCGAGATTCGCGCACCGCAGACCGGTGTTATCCATCAGTCCACGGTTCATACGGTCGGGCGCGTGATCAAGCCGGCAGAAGACATCATGGTCGTGATTCCCAAGGGCGATACGCTGACCGTCGAGATGCGCATCGCACCCCAGGACATTGATCAGGTCCGGTTGGGTCAGGAAGCCAGCCTGCGCTTCACATCGTTCAATCAGCGCACGACGCCGGAGACATCCGGCACGGTGAAAAGCATCTCCGGCGATATCACCACGGAAGAACGCACCGGCCTCAGCTATTATACCGTGCGGGTCGGTATGAATGCGCAGGAAGTTGCGCGCCTGGGGAATGTACGGATGGTGCCAGGCATGCCCGTCGAGGCCTTCATCAAGACTGCTGACCGCAAGGTCCTGACCTATTTGTTGAAGCCGCTGAGCGACCAGATCAACCGCGCCTTCCGGGAACGCTGAGAAGTCCCTCGGTCCAATGCAAAACTGCATGGCGCCGCAATTTGCCATGCGAATTTGTCATGGCATGCGACGGCATTGCCCTTTATGGTCGCGCCCACTGCGTTGATTTCCGATGCAGATGAACTGGGGCTTTCATGAGCGCACCGGCACAAGCGAATTCCCAAACCGGCCAACCCGTCAAATCGCGTCTTTCGCCGGAATTGATCATCGCCGCCGGTTGCCTGGTGGGTATCATAACCTTTGGGCCACGCTCGGCGCTTGGCCAGTTCCAGCTACCGATTCTCGGCGATATCAAGTCGCTGGATGTTTCGACCTTCTCCTTCGCCATGGCCCTGCAATACCTGTTCTGGGGGCTGGGAGGGCCAATAACCGGCGCTCTGGCGGACAAGTACGGGACAGGCCGGATCATGGCCATCGGCTGCGTGGTCTATGCCATCGCCCTCGTGCTGATGGTCTATTCGCGCGATCCGTTGACCTTTATCCTCACGCAAGGCGTGCTGTTCGGTCTCGCGCTGTCGTTTGCATCCTTCAACATGATCATTGGCGCGTTCCAGAAGATGCTGCCGCTGCAATGGCGCTCCTTCGCCTTTGGGGTAGGGACTGCGGCGGGCTCGTTTGGGCAGTTTCTGTTTTCGCCGCTGGCCGGCGGCATGATCCAGAACATCGGCTGGCAGAACACCGCCTTTCTGTTCGCCGGCATCGTGCTGACGGCAATTCCGGTGGCGCTTGCCCTTAACCCGATGGTCCGCAAGAAGAGCCCGGAGCCTGCCCAGCCGGTTATCCCGGTTGCTGTACTTCCCGAACAGACCTTCCGCGAGGCGCTGAAAGAAGCTTTCAGTCACAGGTCCTACGTATTTCTTGTACTGGGTTTCTTCACCTGCGGTTTCCAGCTGTCCTTCGTGACCATCCACTTCCAGCGATTTGTCGTCGAATCCGGTATCCGGCCGGAAATCGGCTACTGGGCCTTCGGCATGGTCGGCCTGTGCAATATCATCGGCTCGATGCTGTCCGGCTGGTTCTCCGGCTTCATGCCGAAGCGCTATGTCCTGTCCTTCATCTACTTTGCCCGCTCGATGGTGACATTGCTGTTCATCATCGTCATGCCGATCACGCCGTTCAGCGTCTTCGCCTTCGCCATCCTCACAGGCATGCTGTGGCTCTCGACCGTGCCACCGACGTCCGGCCTGATCGGCGTGATGTTCGGTTCGCGCTATTTTTCGACGCTCTACGGCTTTGCATTTCTCAACCATCAGATCGGGGGCTTTCTCGGCCTCGTGCTGGCCGGCTGGCTGCGTGAGGCGACAGGGTCCTTCCTGATCGTCTGGTGGCTGTCGATCGGCTTCGGCATATTCTCCGCCATCATCAACCTGCCGATTGTCGAAAAGCCGGTGCGAAGCCACCAGCCGCTTGCCGCCTGATTCTTGCCCGATAGCAAATTCAAGTCCTCCAAGAGAATTCATGACCGAGCCCAGCCCCAGCCCAGCCCCCGCCCGCCGCACCATACCGCCGGAAATCATCGTCGCCGCAGGCTGCCTGATCGCCATGATCACCTGGGGGCCGCGTTCGGCCGCCGGTGCGATGCAGCTGCCGGTGCTCAACACCTATGGCTGGAGTACCGAAGCCTATGCCTTCGCCTTCGCCGTGCAGAACCTGTTGTGGGGGCTTGGCCAGCCGGTTTCCGGACGTCTCGCCGACGCCTATGGCAGCCAGCGGGTGCTGATTGGCGGCGCGCTGCTGTATGCGCTGGGCGTCATCACAATGACGATTTCCACTACGCCTGCCGCCTTCACCCTCACGGCCGGCGTCATCTGGGGCTTTGGCCTGTCCGGCTGCTCGATCACCTTGATCATTTCCGGCATCGGCAAGATGGTGCCGCCAGCCATGCGTCCGTTGGCCTTCGGCCTCGTCGGCGCATCAGGATCCTTCGGACAGTTCGTCTTTTCACCGCTTGCCGGTTGGCTGATCGAGACCTGGAACTGGCAGACGGCCTGTATCGTCTTCGCGCTGATGCTCGGCGCGATCGTGCCGCTTTCCTACCTGGTCGCCTCGAAGTCCATGAAGGCCAGCCAGGCCGACGGTACTGCCGGGCAGCAGGTCGACGAAAGCTGGTGGAAGACCCTGCGCGACGCCATGCGCGATAAGTCCTACATGCTGGTCGTCATCGGTTTCTTCACCTGCGGCTTCCAGCTGGCTTTCATCACCGTGCACTTCCAGCGTTACGTGGTTGAATCCGGTCTCAGCGCCAATGTCGGCTACTGGGCCTTCGCGCTGGTCGGCCTGTTCAATGTCGCCGGCTCGATCGGCGCGGGCTGGCTCTGCCAGCGCTTCCCCTCGCGCTATGTGCTGGCCTCGATCTATTTCACCCGCTCAGTGATTACGCTCGTCTTCATCAATCTTGCGCCGTCGCCCATCTACGCGCTGGCCTTTGGTGCGTTGTCCGGCCTGTTGTGGCTGTCGACCCTTGCGCCGACCTCCGCCATCGTCAATGTAATCTTCGGCCCGCGCAATTTCGGCATGTTGTACGGCTTTGCCTTCACATTCCACCAGATCGGCTCGTTCTGCGGCGTCTGGATGGGCGGCATCGTGCGCCAGCAGACCGGCAACTACGATCTGGTCTGGTATTTCTCCATCGCACTCGGAGTCGCTTCGGCGCTGATCTCCCTGCCGATCTCGGAAAAGCCGCGCGTCGCGGGAGCAAAACTGGCAGCGGCGGAGTAAGTAGTCAGCGCCGGGTTGAGGCTGATCCGAAAAGCCATTACACCCTTATCAGTTAAATTTGTCGGCGGTCCCAGCCTTATCGGAGCCCTCCCATGCCCACATTCAAAGCCATTCGCATCGACAAGGCTCCCGAAGGCCAGAAGGGGACCGTCGCTTCCTGGTGCTATTTCGACGAAGCCGGGCTGATGGATGGCGATGTCACGGTGCGCGTCACCCATTCCACGGTGAACTACAAGGACGGACTGGCGATTACCGGCAAGTCGCCCGTGGTGCGCCGCTTTCCGATGATACCGGGCATCGATTTTGCCGGCGAGGTCGAGGCATCCTCGTCCGGCGAGTTCAAGCCGGGCGACAAGGTCGTCCTCACCGGCTGGGGCGTCGGCGAGACCCATCTCGGCGGCTATGCGCGGAAGGCGCGCGTGCCTGCGTCCATGCTGGTGCCGCTCCCGGACGGGCTCAGCGCCGCGCAGGCCATGGCCATCGGCACCGCGGGCTTTACCGCGATGCTGTGCGTGCTGGCGCTGGAGGATTTCGGACTGACGCCAGACGCGGGGCCGGCCATCGTGACCGGCGCTGCCGGCGGCGTCGGCTCCGTTGCCGTGGCGCTGTTGAAAAAGGCCGGCTGGCATGTCATCGCCTCCACCGGCCGCGCCTCGGAAGCCGATTATCTGAAAGGCCTTGGCGCCGACGAGATCATCTACCGCGCCGAACTGTCGGAGCCGGGACGCCCCCTCGGCAAGGAGCGCTGGGCCGCCGGTGTCGATGCGGTCGGCTCGCACACCCTCGCCAATCTGCTGGCGCAGACGAAATATCGCGGCGCTATTGCTGCATGCGGGCTGGCGCAGGGCATGGACCTTCCGTCAAGCGTCGCGCCTTTCATCCTGCGCGGCGTCTCGCTCCTCGGCATAGACAGCGTCATGTGCCCCAAGCCCGAACGCATCGCCGCATGGCAGCGCCTGGCACAGGACATGGACCTTGCCAAGCTGGCGGCCATGACCACCCACGTCCCCTTCGACCAGGTCATGGATACCGCCCGCGACATCCTCGACGGCAAGGTGCGTGGCCGTGTCGTGGTCGATATCGATTGAGTTTTACAGTTCCTCGATCGTATCGAGATAATACGCTGCGGTGTCGCGATAGGCGCGCTGTTTACCGTCGTCCATCCTGTCCCAGGTCGCATAGGCGCGCGCCAGCCTGTTGTTGCCTTTCAGCCGGTTGCGATTGCGAATGAGGAAATCCCAGTAGAGCGCATTGAACGGGCAGGAGTCTTTGCCCGATTTTTTCTTCACGTCATAGGCGCAGCCGCTGCAATAGTCCGACATGCGGTCGATATACGCGCCGCTCGCAGCATAGGGCTTGGAGCCGAGCAGGCCGCCATCGGCAAACTGGCTCATGCCGAGCGTGTTGGGCAATTCGACCCATTCGAAGGCATCGAAATAAACTGCCAGATACCATTCGTGGATCTGCCGTGGTTCGATGCCCGTGAGCAGCGCGAAGTTGCCGGTCACCATCAGCCGCTGGATGTGATGGGCATAGGCTGTCTCCCGCGTCTGGCCAATTGCCTCACGCATGCAGCGCATCTTCGTTTCACCCGACCAGTAGAATGCGGGAAGCTCGCGGGATGCCTCGAAGTAATTCTCCTGCACATAGCCGGGCATCTTCAGCCAGTAAATGCCACGCACATATTCGCGCCAGCCGATGATCTGGCGGATGAAGCCTTCCGCACAGTTTAGCGGCACGCCGCCATCCGCATAGGCTTGGGCGACGGCCTTGCAGACTTCCATTGGATCGAGCAGGCCGATGTTGATATAGCCCGACAGTATCGAGTGGTAGAGCGTGTATTCGCCTGCCAGCATCGCATCCTGGTAGTCGCCGAATTTCGGCAGCGCCCCGGCAACGAAATGGGCGAGCGCCTTGCGGGCGTCTTCGCGCGTCACGGCAAAGCGGAACGGCTCGACATCTCCGAAACCGTCCGGAAAGCGCTTCTTCACCAGCGCGATGACGTCTTTCGTCATAGCATCGGGCTGGAACTCCCGCCGCCGCGGCATGAACAGGTCGGCGCTGGCCGCTTCGCGGTTGTCGTGATCGTAGTTCCACTTGCCGCCTTCGGGGTGTTCGCCGTTCATCAGCAGGCCGGTCTTGCGCCGCATGTCGCGATAGAAAAACTCCATGCGCAGCTGCTTGCGTCCCTTTGCCCAGGCGCGAAATTCAGCGTGCGAACAGATGAAGCGGTCGTCCTCGCGTATCTCGGTAGGTATGCCGGTTTTATCTTCGATGCGATCCAGCATGTGCTGCACACGCCATTCGCCAGCCTCTGTTACGATGATGCGTTCGGGCTTGTGTGTTCTGATCGCGCACTCGATGGCCGCGAGGAAAGACCCTGGATCGCTGCGGTCATCGAGCTTCCAATAATCGACTCGCCAGCCTGTTTCGCGCATCTCTTCGGCAAAGTGCCGCATGGCGGACAGGACGAACACCAGCTTCTGCCTGTGGTGCGGCACATAGGTTGTTTCGTCTTCGACCTCGCAAAGAAAAAGCAGGTCGCGCTCGGGGTCGGCATCGCGCAGGCTGGATATGTCCGGCGTCAGTTGGTCGCCCAACAGGAAGACAAGATTGCGGATGGTGCGCGGCTTCACCATTCGATTCGCGAGCCGTCATAGGCGAAGAAACCGCCGGTAGCGGAAGCGTCGAGCTGGTCGATGACTTGCAACATGCAGTGCGCGGAATGCTCCGGCATGAACATCTTGCGCGCGCCGGCATAAGGCGCGCTGAGCGATGTCTCTACCGTTCCCGGATGCAGGGCGATGCATACGGCGTCCCTTCGCTTGCGGGCGATTTCGATAGCGCTGGTACGCACGATCTGGTTGAGTGCCGCTTTCGATGCGCGATAGGAAAACCAGCCGCCCAGCCTGTTGTCGCCGATGGAGCCGACGCGAGCGGAAATGGATGCGAGCACCGATTTGCCCTCGCGCGGCAGGAGGGTCGAGAAATGTTTCATCACCAGCGCCGGGCCGATGGCGTTGATCGCAAATGTCGCGGCCATGGCTGCAGGGTCGAGAGCGGCCAGCGATTTCTCTGGCGCATATCCGTGCCGGTCGAGCACGCCCGTGGCGTTCAGAACAAGCGCTACATCGCCGGCCTCGCCCTGCACGATGCGCGCCGCCTCGGCAATGCTGTTCTCGTTGGTCAGGTCGAAGGCTATCGATCCTCCGCGCGCAAGTTCTCCGCGCACAAGACGAAACACGCGCGCACATGACGGATCGTTCTCCAGCAGGCTGGCGGCGGCCTGTCCGATGCCGCCGCTCGCGCCGAGAACGACAGCAGTATAGGCGGGTCCGAGGCTATTGATTTGCAGCATGCAACGAATACGTTGTGGCCGCCCCGTTGGATCAGGCGGCTATTCCCCGATCAGATGCAATACGATCTCGCGGCGATGCGGCCTGACGCGGTGCTCGAAGAGATAGATGCCCTGCCATGTCCCCAGCGTCAGCTGGCCGTTGCTGACAGGAATGGACAGGCAGGTTTGCGTCAGAGCAGCCCTGACATGGGCCGGCATGTCGTCCGGACCTTCGGTGTCGTGCGCATAGGCAAATGCCTCTGGCGCTATTCGCTCGAAGAAGTCCTTAAGGTCGCGCAGCACGGAAGGGTCGGCGTTCTCCTGGATGAGCAGGGAGGCGGAGGTGTGACGGGTGAACAGCGTCAACAGCCCCGTGCCGATGCCGGCGCTGTTCACCCAGTCGCGCACCTCGCCGGTTATCTCGGTCAGGCCCTTGCCATGGGTGTCGAACTGCAATGTGCACTGCGCCTGCAGGATTGGATCTACTCCGCAGCGTCGTTGGCGGCGTTCTGGCCATCGTCACCGCTACAGCCTTCCCACGGATGGCCGGTGATATCGAAGACGACGCCGTCCGGTCCGCGGAACTTGAATTCGGCATGGGCGCCCGGCGGCACGGCATATTGCGAATCCATCGCTTCCGCGCCCAGCTCTTCCAGTTTCCTTGTCCATGCGTCCACGTCGTTAACGATAACGCCGAAATGGTGCATGCCCGTATAGTCAAGCCCCTTGCCGAGCTGATCGTTGGAGAACTTCAGGATCGCGATATTGATCGACCCATCGGTGAGAAACACGCCGGACGGGCGCGCTGCTTCGCCGGTCGCCTCGTCGATGCCGAACCGGCGCAGCTCCCGCAGTCCGAATGCTTTCTTGTAGAAGTCTGCAGCCTTGCCCGGATGGTCCGAGGCAAAGGCGATATGCTTGATCTTGTTCATGGCAGCGATCCTTCTGGAATGGCCTTGCCGGGCTACTTGTCCTTGCCTGCGGCCTTGCGCGCCTTTGCGACAATGTCTTTCGGCGCATTCACGACATCCGAGATGATCTTCTGGATGACCTCGCCCTTGATCGGCGAAATGTCGACCTTCGATTTCTTGATATCGGCAAGGAACACCGGATCGGCCATCACCGCATTGAACGCCTTGCGCGCGAAGGCGACACGTTCTGCCGCTACGCCGGGCGGCAAGAGATAGGGGTGCCCGAGCTGACCGGGCGAGGAGATCAGCGACATGATCTTTTTCTGCTCCTCACTCTGTGCCAGTTCCACCAGCAGCGGCGCATCGGGTATTTCCGCATCGCGCTCCAGTCCGATCTGCGCGATGAAATTGAGCTTCTTTTCGCTCATCCATTTCGGGAAAGTCTTGTGGATCGAGGTGATGCTGCCCGAGCGAGCCTCGATTTCGCCGCGCTCCATCGCAAGAAACACTGCCTTGGAACTCTTGTAGCCGGTAATGATCTTGAACTTCGTTCCCAGCAGGCTGTTCATCACAGTCGGATAGATGACGATGGAGGAACCGGGGCCGGTGCCGCCAAGAGTTGCCTGTTTCTTCTGCAGGTCTGCAACCG
>JAPOIA010000054.1 GCA_029979185.1 Alphaproteobacteria bacterium
ATGGCGCCGACCGAGCGGGCATATTGCGCCGATGCCTCGATGGCGACCATGACACGTTCCGCCATCGAGGGCCCGGTATAGTCCGAGCCGTAGGGGTTCCGGGCAAGGGCGCGGGGCGCCGGCCTGATGTCTTCGCTGAAAGCCGCAGCGGCGAACTTCTCAAGTTGCTGGCTCCAGCCGGAGATTTCGTTTGGATGTACGGAAAACTGTCCGGCCAGTTCTGCAAGGGTCTTTTCCCCCTTCAAGGCGGCCAATGCGACCTGCGCCTTGAAGGCGGGGCTGTGTGCAGTTACGCTCTGATTATCCATGATTTTCCCCTTAAGGCCCTGTGCCGCGGCATGGCAACGGGAGCGATGATGCGCATATCGGGACGAAGCATTTCGCTTAGCGGCAAGCCGCAAAAAGCGATAAAGTAACATAATTTCATATATTTACATCACTTTAATCTTCCCCAACGGTGGCACGCGACCATTTAACAATTGATTAGTGTATTCCGCTCAGCCCCGGCGCAAGGTGATTACCTGGGACTGGGCCGCGCTGGCGCGGGTGCTGGCGATGGCGTGCAACTCCTCCGCTGATGTGCCATCCAGCGGATAGAAGGCAACGCCGGGCGGGCTGAAGCAATATTCCGGATGACCGCTGGAATCGAGGAAGTGAGTGGCATGATGGTGGAGCCTGCGGGCAACCGCATGCAGGTCCTCGATGCTGTTGATGAGCGAGACATAGATGGAAATGGTCGCCGGACCGTCTGTTCCCGCGTAGTCGGACGCGTTCAGCTTGTCTCGTAGATGGATGGCAACGTCACCGATTAGCGGTTGGCCAATGGGTTCGACGCCGGCTTCACAGGCTCCAGCATGCAGGACGATTGCGCCGATACTGCGGCCGACCGTGGCGGACTTTTCCGCCGCCATGCGCACGCGTGCCGACAGGGTCAGATGCTCGAAGTCCGGGCCGAAGGGGTTCTGCGGCAGCACGCGGGGCGCTTGTACGTCGCCGGAAAAGACCGCAGCGCCGCCCTCCAGGAGCTGGACTTGCCAGGCCGCGATCTGATCTTCCGGCACATCGAATTCTCGGGCCAGTTCGGCAAGCGTCTTGAGGCCACGGATGGCGGCAAACGCCACTTCCGCCTTGAATCCCGGTGTATGGTTTCGAACAATCTTCAGACGTGTTCCGCTCATTGCGGCTCTCCCTGCTGTCCGCTGAAATCGGGCGCACTCTCCTGAAGGCGTGGTGACGAAAGGGTTTAAACGGCAGTCCGGCAGCGCGTTTTTTAATCTTGCTTAACGGATAGGCCTGTCATCAAGGGGTGGACAAGCGCGCGCGCGGGACCCATGTATCGGCTATGAGCGAACCGAAGATGCGTCGATATATTGTCGTCGGACTGGTTGCCGGTCTTGTCATGTTTCTGGCGGCCCAGCTGGTGCAAACACTGCTGCTTGTTGGCGACAAGCCGCGGGCCGTGACGCCACGTGGCGATCTGGCGTCGTTTGAAAAGACAACCATCGACATTTTCAAGAATGCCGCTCCGTCGGTTGTCTATATTTATACGCGAACGCAGGGCAGTGGCTTTTTCGGCGAGGACAACCGCACGCGCAGTGGGACCGGTTCGGGCTTTGTGTGGGATCGTGCCGGACACATCATCACCAATCACCATGTCGTCAACGGTGCGCAGGAGATATTCGTCCGTTTCGACCAGGGCGACATCTTGCGGGCGGCTCTGGTCGGCTCTTCGCCCGACCATGATCTTGCGGTACTGCGGGTCAGCGCCTCCGCGCGCGACCTGGCGCCGATACCGGTCGGCAAGTCAGGCGATCTGGTGATCGGCCAATCGGTCTATGCAATCGGCAATCCCTTCGGCCTCAACCGCACGCTCACCACGGGTATCGTCAGTTCGCTGGACCGGACGCTGCCGACCCGCTCGGGGCGGGAAATATCCGGGGTCATCCAGACGGACGCCGCCATCAATCCCGGCAATTCCGGCGGGCCGTTGATTGACTCGGCCGGTCGGCTGATCGGCGTCAATACGGCAATCGCTTCGCGTTCGGGATCAAGCGCCGGCATCGGCTTTGCCGTACCTGTCGATACTGTCAACAAGGTCGTGCCGCAGATCATTTCCGGCGGCAAACCGGCCCGTCCGGGCATCGGCATCCAG
This sequence comes from Alphaproteobacteria bacterium, assembly GCA_029979185.1. Classification (GTDB taxonomy): domain Bacteria; phylum Pseudomonadota; class Alphaproteobacteria; order Rhizobiales; family Beijerinckiaceae; genus Terripilifer. The sequence continues at coordinate 2,153 of JAPOIA010000054.1, forward strand.
GCCGGTTCTCAGGAGCTGGCCGCGCGCCTGGGGATTTCCGGCGTGGTTATCGTGAATGTCGTGCCCGGCGGCTCTGCGCAGCGGGCGGGACTGCGCGGTGTCGACATGGCCGAACAGCGGCTCGGCGATGTGATCGTCGCGGTCAATGGAAAGCCGGTAAAGAGTGTTTCTCAACTGGCTACGGAACTCGAAAAGGCAGGCGTCGGCAGCCAGGTGAAACTGACCGTTCTGCGTAACGGCGAGCAGCGCGAGGTGAGCGTCAGCGTGGTCGATATCGGCTGACCCATTTGCCCGCAGCACTGCGTTTGTGCGCAGGCACACTTCGCCCGTGTGTCCTTGTGGATAGGACTATGCCTGTCTCGGGATTGCCGGACTTGCCGCAAACCTGCGAGGTCTCGATATGCAACGCGAAAAGAAGCCGCTCTACCGCAAGGTCAACACCAAGGCCCTTGGCGTCTGACACAACAAGGGCGGCGACTATAGCTGGTCGCGCAACAGCCGGCAGAAGAAGAGCAGACGCAGCAGCCTGGAGGCCATGGGTGGGAGGATGCAGCGTGGCCTAGATTACACGCCGCTGTTCCGATTCCTTTTATCGAAGGTTGGCGAGGACTGGGACAGGGTGCACAGCGAGGCGGTTTCGCGCCTCGACAAGGAAGAACCGATCTGGTGGATGGTAGCGCGAACGGAAGCAGACAAGCGTGCCCGTTTTGGCATTGCCGAAAGCACTTACTTCAGCGGCCTGTATGTCGATGAGAACAACAGGCTCGCAGTTGTCGATCCCGACTTGCGGATCGAGGACATGGAGCCGTACTGCCCCTGCTGCACGCATACATTCAATGGCAAGCCGTTCGTAAGGAAATTCCTGAGCTGGCAGGAAAAGGAACAGTTGCAACTACGCGAGCAGCAAGAATAAAGGCCCGCAACTTGCGCGGGCCTTGTCTCGTTGCAGCCGCTCCTATTCCGCAGCGGCGCGTTTCGGCAGGACCCAGTTGGGCCGCGGGAAGTGGCAGGTATAGCCGTTGGGAGAACGCTCCAGATAGTCCTGGTGCTCCGGCTCCGCTTCCCAGAAATCGCCGACCGGTTCGACTTCCGTCACCACCTTGCCCGGCCACAGGCCGCTGGCGTTGACATCGGCTATCGTATCCTCGGCAATCTTCTTCTGCTCATCGTCCACGTAGTAGATAGCCGAGCGGTAGGAGGGGCCTATGTCGTTGCCCTGCCGGTTTGGTGTTGAGGGATCATGGATCTGGAAAAAGAATTCCAACAACCGGCGGTAGGATATCGTCTCCGCATCGAAAAAGATCTCGATACCTTCTGCGTGCCAGCCATGGTTGCGATAGGTGGCGTTGGGAACGTCGCCGCCGGTATAGCCGACGCGGGTCTTTTCTACGCCGGGCAGCTTGCGGATGAGATCCTGCATGCCCCAGAAGCAGCCGCCTGCCAGTACTGCGCGTTGTGTCGCAATGGTCAAACCTCCTCTACTTGGTTGATGTATTCGCCGTAGCCTTCCGCCTCCATGTCGTCGCGGTGGATGAAGCGCAGCGATGCCGAGTTGATGCAGTAGCGCAGCCCGCCCTTGTCTCTCGGCCCGTCGTTGAAGACATGGCCAAGATGGCTGTCTCCGTGCATCGAGCGTACCTCGGTCCGGATCATGCCGTGGCTGTGATCGGTCAGTTCGTTGATGAAGGTCGGCACGATGGGCTTGGTGAAGCTAGGCCAGCCGCAGCCGGATTCGAACTTGTCGGACGAGGCGAACAGCGGTTCCCCGGAAACGATATCGACATAGATGCCCGGCTCCTTGTTGTGTTCGTACTCGCCAGTGCCGGGATATTCGGTGCCGTTTTCCTGCGTTACGCGATACTGCTCGGGGGTCAGGCGGGCAATGGCTTCCTCGGTCTTCCGGTATTTCATGGCTTGCCTTTCTCGGCACGTTTGCTCGGCTTGTTGTTTGCTGCCGGGATATGGGGACGGCGAGCGGATTTTCCCATAGCTTTGGCAGTAACACCAGCGTGAGCGACATCGCGTCCCTTGTGGCGCATCCGAGAGGCTGGCATGGTGGCGCAAACGAACCGTGCGACAGGATATTTCGGCTTTGAACAAGACGGTAGCAATCATCGGTGGCGGCATTGCAGGGACGGCGCTTGCCATCGGGCTGACGCAGAAGGGCGTCAAGGCCGTTCTGATAGAAAAGGATGCGGACTGGACGCCGACCAGTTCCGGCATATTCATTTATGCCAACGGATTGCGGGCGCTCGACAGACTCGGCGTACTGGATGGCATCAAAACGGCCGGCTGGGTCAGCCCCGATGGCGACAATCTTTATCTCACACCGCAGGGGGAGACGATCACCCGCACGATCTATCCCAGCATCGGCGGCGCCCACGTTCCGCCCATCGTCGGTATCCGCCGGGTCGATCTGCATCGCGTGCTGACAGCGCGGCTGGCTGAGTTCGATGTCGATGTCCGGCTCGGCGTTACAGCAACCGGCTTCCGGGATGAGCCGGGCCGGCCGGTGGAGGTCAGTCTCAGCGACGGCGCGCAAGTGTCCTGCGACGTGCTGATCGGCGCGGACGGCGTGCGCTCGCAGATGCGCACCGCACTCTTCGGGGAAATCGAACCTGTCTATACCGGCTTTGGCGTCTGGCGCAGCACTCATGCCAAGCCAAAGGAGATCGACGTCAAGATCATGTATATGGGGCTCGGCATCCGGCTCGGCATCATGCCGATCAGTGACGACGAGCTGTACATGTTCGGCACGACGCGGGAACCGGACAAACCGTTCTATCCGCGCGAGCGCTGGCACTCCCTGATGCGCGAAAAGTTCGCCGATATCGCGGGCGGGCCGGCGGCGGCGCTGCTGGAGGAAATCACCTCGCCGGAGCGTGTAGTCTATACGGCTGTCGAAGAGGTGCATCTGCAACTGCCGTGGCATCGCGGGCGCGTTGGCGTCATCGGCGATGCGGCGCATTCCTCGACACCGTTCATGGGGCAGGGCGGCGCGATGGCGATCGAGGATGCGGTGGTTCTGGCGGACATGCTTGCCGATCCGCTTGCCGAAGCGGGCGATATATCAGCCACGCTGCAAGCTTTCGGGCTTCGCCGCTTCGAGCGCTGCAAATTCGTGCAGGACGTGTCGCGGGGCGTCGGCGAGGCGGGCGCGATAGAAGATCATCAGGCGACCATCCGGCGCGACGAGCGCCTGCGCACGCTAGGCCAGGGCGACGTGGATTCGTTCTACGCGCGCATGGCGGAAGCGATTTGAGGCGCGAATCTTTTGGCAGACAGTTGAACTCGTTCTGAGTGGCGTGCGAGATGCGTGTCTCGAAGGATAGTCCGCCTCGATAACCGCCTGCCCCCGATTATCAAAAATCCGAAATGATCCCCTTCACCTCCCAGTCGCCGTAGCGCACGGGGTCGGGGCCGTCGCGGCCGTTGAGTTCCTTCGGGGCGGTGCGGGCGGCCGCTTCCTCGGCCTGTTTCGCCAGCCGGCGGCGCTCCGCGGCTTCGGCAAGCGCGCGCTGCGCGGCCGGGGTGAACACCTTGCCGGGGGGCGGCCAGCACTGATCGGACGCCTTTTGCGCCTCTGCAGTTTGGCCGCTATCGCCAGCGGGGTGTGAATCCTGGTCCGGCATGGCCGTTAACCTTCTGATAGTCCGGAATTTCTGCTGCGGCATCTTGTCAAAATGGCAACACCTTCACCACATATAGGTCAACTGTGAGGCCTGCGCCAGATTGGTCGGCGGCTCGATATTGTGGAGATATATGCATGAACATGATGCGTACAGCGATCCTGATTGCTGTCCTGACGGCGCTGTTCGTGGCGGTCGGCGCCCTGCTTGGCGGCAAGACCGGCATGTTGATCGCGCTGGTGTTCGCAATCGGCACCAATTTCTTCGCCTACTGGAATTCAGACCGGCTCGCCCTGTCGGCCAACGGCGCCTATGAGGTGGATGCCTCCACCGCGCCGGAACTCGTGCAGATGGTGGCGGAACTGGCGCAGCGCGCCGAACTTCCGATGCCGCGGGTCTATGTGGTCGAGAGTGACCAGCCGAACGCCTTTGCAACCGGGCGCAATCCGGAAAACGGCGCTGTGGCGGTCAATACCGGCCTCGTACAAATGCTGACGCGCGAGGAGCTGGCCGGCGTCATTGCCCATGAGCTGGCCCATATCAAGAATCGCGACACACTGACGATGACGATTACCGCGACCCTCGCCGGCGCCATCTCGTCCATCGCGACCTGGGGCATGCTGCTGGGCGGCAACCGTTCCAACAACGGGCTTGGCATGATCGGCTCGATCGCGCTGGCGATCCTCGCTCCGATGGCGGCCGGTCTCGTACAAATGGCGATCAGCCGGTCGCGCGAATATGTCGCCGACGAGATGGGCGGTCAGATTTGCGGCAATCCACATGCGCTCGCCGGCGCGCTGGCGAAGATTTCCGGCATGGCGGAGCAGATTCCGAACGAGAATGCCGAAGCAAACCCGGCGATGGCGCACATGTTCATCGTCAATCCGCTGACCGGGCAGGGCATGGACAATCTGTTCTCGACCCATCCGAATGTGGAAAATCGCATCGCCGCGCTGGAAGAGCAGGCAGCGCATATGGGCGTTCATGGCGATTGGCGCTCCGGCACCTATGGTCCGACGGCAGGTTCTGCTACAAGGCGCGGGTGGAATCAGGGGCGCGGTTCGCGCGGCGGCTATGATGGCGGGCAACGCCGCGGGCCGTGGGGCTGACGCTTCCGTTTCGCAGTGTCCGGGCTCTCCCGGTAACGTAAATGGCTGCATCGGCCGGGGCAGACGCATCGTAGAACATGGCCACCGGTTTTCCGGCTGCGCGATGGTCCGGTCTTCCCAATCGATCAGCTTTCGAGCCTTCCGGCTGTGCAGCCGGAGGGCTCGCTGATCTGATGGCTTGATCATGGACCGTAAACCCGACCGGCCCCGCCCGGGCAATTCCTCCAGCGCCGGAAAGCGCGGGCTCTCCGGCGGTGGCGCTGGCGGCAACAGGCGCAAGCCGGGCCAGGCGGGCGAATCGCTTCCGATGGCGCCGGGGCAGGCCGTTCGTATGGCAGCCGGGGCGGCTATTTCCGGCATTCTGGCAACGGGCAAGACCGTCGACGAACGGCTGGCAGCGGACCGGATTTCGAACAAGTTCGAGCCGCGCGATGCCGCCTTGCTGCGCTCCATCGTCGTGGCAGCCATGCGCCGTCTCGGAACCATCCGTCTGGTGCTCGACCGGTTCATCGAGAAAAGGCCGCCGCGCAAGGCGCAGGCGCTGGAAGGCATTCTGATTGCCGCTGTAGCGCAAATCCTGTTTCTCGATGTGCCCGATCATCCCGCTGTCGATCTGGCGGTCCGTGCCGCCAAGTACGACAGCGCCACTGCACCTTATGCTGCACTGACCAATGGCGTACTACGCAATGTCATTCGTCAACGGGATGAATTGCTGGCGGTGGCGGATCCGTTCGCCGATACGCCGGGTTGGCTGGCGGCGCACTGGACGGCCGCCTGGGGGAGCGAAGCGGCGGAGAAGATCGCACTGGCGCACCGGCAGGAGCCGACATTCGACCTGACGGTCATCGGAGACCCGGCCGATTGGGCGCAGCGGCTTGGCGGGATCGTTTTGCCAACCGGCTCGGTGCGCTTGCGCGAGCGCACCCCGGTTGAAGAGATCGAGGGATATGCGGACGGGCAATGGTGGGTGCAGGATGCGGCGGCGGCCTTGCCGGCGCGCCTGATTGCGGCCCAGCCGGGCGAAGCAATCGCCGACCTGTGCGCTGCGCCTGGCGGCAAGACTGCACAATTGGCGGCTGCCGGAGCAAGAGTCGTTGCGGTGGACCGTTCGGCGGAGCGGCTCAAGCGGCTGGGCGATAATCTGCGCCGGCTTTGTCTGGATGCGGATGTGCGGGCGAGCGACGCGCTGAATTTCCAGGGCGGTCCCTTCGACGCCATCCTGCTGGATGCGCCCTGTACGGCGACCGGAACGATCCGCCGGCATCCTGAGATTGCCTGGAACAAGAGGCAAAGCGACCTGGCATCGCTTGCGGAACTGCAGTCGAAATTGCTGGATCGTGCGGTATCGCTGCTGCGCCCGGGTGGACGGCTGGTCTATTCCACCTGCTCGCTGGAGCCGGAGGAGGGTGAAAAGCAGATTGCGGCATTGCTGCGGCGCAATCCCGATATCCAGCGGGCGCCGGTCTCGCTGCAGGAGATTGTCAGCGATCCGGACGCCGCGGCGGCCTGCGGCATGACCGAGTGGTTAACTCCTGAGGGCGCAGTGCGCATTTTGCCCTATTACCTGCTTCATGAAGAGCCGAGATTGAGCGGGATAGACGGCTTCTATATGGTCAGGCTTGTGCGGATCAGATAAGTTGTCGTGGATGATGCATCTTTTGATGGTGAACTGTAGCGCGCCGCTCCTGTAGAGTGGAAGTAAGGGATGCAATTCCGGCAGCTGGCTTGGTCCCCGGACTGTCAGACGGAAAATCTGGCGCATACGCAGCGTCACCTGGTTGCAGTAGTGTGATTTCAAACGGTAGGTGGGTAAAGACATCGATGCCTGTGCAGGCGCCTTCGATAGCGGAACGGATTCGTCTGGCGGGTATGCGTGCCAGCGCGGGCGCCCTGCAGGCATATTACGTCGCAGGCCGGCCGTTGCGCTTTCTGTTGTCGTTGCGCAAACGCTCTCCCACCAAGCTGGTAATCGCGCCGCAGGATATTCGCACGGCAGACGCAACCGTCGCGGAGGAAATCTATTCCGGCTATTTCGCCTTTGGCGGCAAGGCGGTGAATGTGCATGGCGTATCGCCGTTTACAGCGGACAGCCCTTCGCCGGAATGGGAAAATGCGCTGATGGGTTTCGGCTGGTTGCGCGACCTGCGCGCTGCCGGCACGCCGCTCGCCAAGGCCAATGCCGCAGCACTGGTCGATGAGTGGATTTCCCTGTGCCGTTTTCCGGGACGCAACGGAGCCTGGACGGCTGCGGTGGCTGCCCGGAGGCTGTTGTCTTTCCTGTCGCACTCGCCCCTGGTACTCGACAGCGCTGATTTGCGCTTTTACCGCGCGTTCCTGAAAAGCATTGGCCGCCATATCGCCTATCTCAGCCGTGAACTCTCTTCCGGCATCAAGGGCGAATCGCGGCTTCTGGCCTTGATTGCCCTTACGTCAGCGAGCCTCTGCACCGAAGGTACAGGGATCGCGCCTCGGCGTATGGGGCAGTTGCTGGGCAGCGAGATCGACAGGCAGATTCTGCTTGATGGCGCACACATCGGCCGCAATCCCAATACAGTCATGGAACTGTTGCTGGACTTCCTGCCGCTGCGTCAGGCGTTCGTGGCGCGCAATCTGGAAATTCCGTCGCAGCTGGTGCGGGCTATCGACCGGATGCTGCCGATGCTGCGGTTGTTCCGCCACACGGACGGCTCATTGGCCCTGTTCAACGGGATTGGTAATACCCGGCAGGATGCGCTTGCCACTGTGCTTGCCTATGACGATGCGCGAGCGCGGCCACTGATGAATGCCCTCTCATCCGGCTTCCAGCGGGCCGAAGCGGGAGGGGTTGTCGTTATTGCTGACCTCGGCAAGCCGCCGCCGCCAGATTTTTCCGGGCAGGCCCACGCGGGAACATTGGCTTTCGAGCTGTCCTGCGGCAATGGACGGATCGTCGTCAATTGCGGCGCTCCCGATGCGGCACGGGGTTCGCTCCGCGATGCAGCACGCGTTACGGCAGCCCATTCCACGCTGGCGATCGACGATGCGCCCTCCAGCCTTTTCGCCGGGTATCAGGGGCCTGACCGGATACTGGCCGGCAGGATAGTCAGCGGACCGCGTCATGTCACATCCGAGCGTTATGAAAACGAGGATGGAATTACCATCCAGGGATCGCACGACGGCTATGTGAGCCGCTTCGGCTTCGTTCACGAACGGGGGATTGCCTTGAATACCGACGGCAGCGCGCTTGCCGGTCGCGACCGCTTGATCCCGTCGGGCCGCAATGCTGCAGCACAGGCTGCTGAGCATAGCTATACGATCCGCTTTCACCTCCACCCTTCGGTGCGGGCCGGGTCAATCGACGGCGGCCGCGGGGCGCTGCTGGTGACAGCCGACGGGCAGCAATGGACTTTCCGCGCCCCGGAGGGCGCAGTCGCGATCGAGGAAAGCGTGTTTTTTGCTGCGCCCGATGGTCCGCGCACGACATCGCAGCTTGTGTTGAGCGGCCCGGTCGTTGCCAATGCGGCCATTGACTGGATATTCGAAAGCCACGCCGACGCTTGAGCCGCACCGGCTCCTATCGCAGGAAGACGTATATGTTGACGGCCGACTTGATGTCGGCGGGATCGGCAACATCGTTGACGATTTCTTCAATGAAGAATTCGCGCGCGCTCATCCCCTTTTCGTCGAGATAGGCGGTGATTGCTTCATAGGTCGACTCGATTTCAGCATAGGCGCCGCGATGTTCGAATTTCATCGCCTTGCCGCCCGGGTTGTGGCCGAAGCGAAAGCCGTTCGAGAGTTTCGCCGTGACAGCGGGTGCGCTTGCCAGCGGGAGCAGGGCATCGAAGCGGAATTGTTGGTCGCTGTTTTCGATATAGACGATGAGCGGACGCCCCTTCGGTTCGAGGCCAGCACGGGTCGCCTCGGTTCGCAGTTCGGCAATGGTCTTGCGAATGGCGGCATAGCCATTATCCCAGGACGCCTGCGCCGTGCGGGCAAGAACCGGCAGCACCGGAACCTTTACTGTTTCGATGACGCTTGCGCCGCCGCTCTTGGTGTTGTGATCGTGGTCGTGGGCGCCATCGGGTTTGTCGGCTGGCTGGCTGGCGCCCGACCCGGGCAGCGATTGCGAGGGCAGGCCTTGCGTCTTCGTCTTGCCGGACTGGCTGGCCTTGGGTGCTTCCAGAACCGGTGCGGCAGCATGCGAAATGCTGGCAGGAAATGCCGTGAGCGCCAGGAAAATCAGTATGAGCGCCAGCCGGCCAGGCCGGATCGTCGGTATCATGGTGAGCCTTCCGTTCAGACGGATGCGTGCCCGAAGCAGCGCGCGTTTCTATGTATAATCGAAAAGTGACATCCGAGGCGATTGTGAATATGAAAAAGCTTCGCGACCGCTGAAGCCGTCGTGAGACTGAAGCTTTACCGGACCCGATCATGAATGCGCTCGACAATCGCCCGTTCCTGAAAATGAACGGCATCGGCAATTCGATCATTGTGCTGGACCTTCGCGATACGGATATCGCCGTGCGTCCGGACGATGCGCGCGCCATCGGTCGCGCACCGGGGTTGCTTTACGATCAGCTGATGGTCATCCACGACGCTTGCGGGAATGGCGCGGACGGGCGGATGAAAATTTTCAATATAGACGGATCGCTTTCCGGCGCTTGCGGCAATGGCACGCGCTGCGTTGCCTGGGTCATGCTGCGCGGCAGTAGCGAAACGCGCCTGATGCTGGAGAGCGATGCCGGGCTGCTGGAGTGCAGGCGCGTTGGCGCGTGGCGCTTTTCCGTCGATATGGGCGCACCGCGGCTGAACTGGCAGGACATTCCCCTTGCAGGCAAGCCAGGCGATACGCTTGAAGTGATCTTGCCCGACCCGCTGGCCGCCGCTGCGGAGCTGCCGTCGTTCACCGCCGTCAGTATGGGTAACCCGCATGCCGTCTTCTTCGTCGACGATCCGGATGCATACGATCTGGCCGCCACTGGAACTGCTGTCGAACATCATCGCCTGTTTCCCGAGCGCGTGAATACGTCGCTGGTGCGAGTCGACGATCGCGGTCACCTGACCGCAAAGGTCTGGGAGCGGGGGGCCGGTGCAACGCTCGCATGTGGATCGGCTGCCTGCGCGATCGTGGTAGCGGCGGTCCGGCGCGGCCTGACCGGCCGCAAGGCGGTTGTCGCACTCCCCGGTGGGGACCTGGACATCGAATGGCGCGAAAGCGACGGTCACGTGATCATGACCGGTGATGTCCAGCTGGAATTCGAAGGCCGGTTCGATCCCGATATCTTTGCGGTGGCCCCTGCATGAGCAAAAGCGCGGAGAACAGTGGCCCGCAGGTCCTGACTTTCGGGTGCAGGCTCAATGCGCTGGAGTCCGAGGCGATGCGGCTTGCTGCAAGTTCAGCCGGCCACGACGATGTCTTGATCGTCAACACCTGCGCCGTCACCAATGAAGCGGTGCGGCAGGCCCGGCAGGGAATCCGGCGTGCGGCGCGGGACAATCCAGGCCAGCGGATCGTCGTGACGGGCTGTGCCGCGCAGGTCGATCCGCAGATGTTCGCGGCCATGCCGGAAGTGGCCAGTGTCATCGGCAATGCGGACAAGGCAAAGCTGGCGACATGGAATGCGCTCGATCTGTGCGGAGACGATGTGCCCCGGGCTCGCGTCAACGACATCATGGCGCTGGACGAGACGGCGCATTTCT
>JAPOIA010000055.1 GCA_029979185.1 Alphaproteobacteria bacterium
AACGGAAGAATGTCCGCAGCAGTCGCAGGATTCTCTGGGGGAGACGGTGGTGGGTCGATGGGTTCGTCAGGCATGAAAGGACTCCTATGGAATGGCAGCGGCGATTTGCTCGAAGGATTCTTCAGGGCCGTGGATCTGGCCATCGGCAAGGCCGGCGCCTCCCCTGCCGAGGTGGATGATATTGTCGTCCATGCAACCACGGTCGTGACCAATGCCCTGATCGAGCGCAAGGGTCCGCCTACCGCGCTTCTGGTGACGGAAGGCTTTCGCGATGTCCTGTATATACGGGATGAACATCGTTACGACATGTACGACCCGATGATCGAATTTCCCGAACCGCTTGTACCGCGCGAATCGACATTCGGCGTCACCGAACGTTCCCTTGCGGATGGGTCGATTGCAATACCGGTAAACGAAGCAGAGATCGTAAAGATCAGTGAGCAGCTCAAGGTAGCAGGTATTAAGTCGGTCGCGATTTGCTTCCTCAATGCCTATAATCAGCCGGCGAACGAGCAGTGCGCTCGCGATATCCTGTTGCGCGAGCAACCAGATCTGTATGTTTCGCTTTCCAGCGAAGTGGCGCCGCAAATGCGCGAGTATCTCCGCGCATCGACTACTGTGGTCAACGCCTACACGCAGCCGATCACCCGGCCCTATCTGACGGCCCTGCGCGAAACCTTGCGCGAGCGGGGATATGGCAACGAACCGCTCATCATGCTGTCGAATGGCGGAATTATTGGCGCCGATCATGCCGGACGTTTTCCTGTCCGCATGATCGAATCCGGGCCTGCAGCCGGGGCCCTTGTTGCAAGTTATTATGCCAACAAGTTCGATATCGACGACCTGCTGTCGTTCGACATGGGCGGCACGACAGCCAAGGCCTGTATCATTCAGGACAGGCAGCCGCTCGTCACCGGGGAGTTCGAGGTTGACCGGCAATATCGTTTCAAGCCCGGCAGCGGTTATCCGGTCACCATTCCCTCGATCGACATGATCGAGATTGGCGCTGGTGGTGGCAGCATCGCGCGCGTCGATTCTCTTGGACTCATGAAAGTGGGGCCGGACAGCGCCGGATCGGAACCGGGTCCCGTCTGCTACAAGCGCGGCGGCACAATGCCGACCGTAACGGACGCTGACCTTATCCTTGGCTATCTCGATCCGGGAAACTTCCTGGGTGGCGACATGTCGCTTGATCTGGAGGGCGCAAAAGCCGCGATGGGCGAGTTGGGCAAGAAGCTGAAGGCCGATGTCGATAACACGGCCCTTGGCGTCTATCAGGTGGTTGGCGAACAGATGGCTGCCGCCGCCCGCGCTCACGCAACTGACCGCGGCATCGATCCACGCGGCCTTCCTGTGCTGGCCTTCGGCGGCGCCGGGCCTGTTCATGCAAACTATGTTGCGGATCTGCTCGAAAGCGACACCGTCATATTCCCGCCGCTCGCCAGTGTGTTATCGGCCTTCGGTACGCTTGTAACTCCGGCCCGTCTCGATCTGGTGCGCGGCGCGCTTGTGCGGCTGGATGACGTCGACTGGAGCCTCGTCGGATCGCTTCTCGATGACGTCGAGTCAGAGGCTCGCACTGCGCTGATCGATGCCGGCATCAGCGACGACGTCATTCGCCTCAGCTTCGGCGCCGACATGCGCTATGTCGGTCAGGCCAACGAAGTCACGGTGGATTTCGAGACCGATCCGCGCAGGACGCGCGATACCGCCGCAATCCGGCAGGCTTTTGAAAAGGCCTATCACAAGCTCTACGGCGTACAGCTGGACGACATGCGCGTGGAAATCGTCAGCTGGCGTGTTACCGCAACCAGCCCTGCTGTCGACAGGCAAAGCGGTGTCGATCTTCCTTCCGCACCCGGCAAGGCCAAGGCGCAACGGCGCGCGATATTTGCCAACGGTACGGCGGACGTACCCGTGTTCGATCGTTTCGCCCTTGCCTTGTGGCAGGAGGTTGCCGGTCCGGCGATCATCGAGGAACGCGAAACCACAATCATCATCCTTCCGCAGTGGACGGCAAAAGTCGATGAGCTCGGCTGTATCGTCGCTACACGGAACAAGTGAAATAACGGGACTGGATAGAGACCATGGACGGCATTCAACTCGAAATTCTCTGGAGCAATCTCATCAGTATCGTCAGCGAGCAGGCGCGCGCGCTCCAGCGCATCGCCTTCAGCCCGGTGGTGCGCGATGCCGGCGATCTTGCGGTCGGCATGTTCGATCCGCAGGGCCGCATGGTCGCACAGGCCGTGACCGGTACGCCGGGACACATCAACAGCCTTGCCGCTGCAGCGCGCAACATCATGACCAAATATCCGGTAGACACGCTTGTCGATGGCGATGTGCTGATCGTCAACGATCCCTGGATATCGGCTGGCCACTTCTTCGATATCACGCTGCTTACGCCCCTGTTCCACAAGGGTCGCATCATCGCTTTCTTCGGATCGACCATCCATCACACCGACATTGGAGGCTACGGTGTCGGCGCTGGCGCGCGGGATGTGCACGAGGAAGGCTTGTGGATCCCGATTACCAAGCTCTACGAGGCAGGCAAGCCGAACGAGACGCTGCACGACATAATCCGACATAATGTCCGCACGCCGGATGCAGTCTTCGGCGATCTGGCGGCACAGGTTTCCAGCGCGCGCATCGGCTCCGAACGGCTTATCGCGCTCTGCGAACGCCAGGGCATGGATGATATCGACGAGGTCGCCGAGGAAATATTCAGGCGTTCGGAAGAGGCAACCCGCGCCTCCATCCGCGCTCTTCCCGGCGGTGACTACTACGGCGAATGCACCTTCGATATTCCCGGCGGCGCGGTGATCGAACTGAAGGCGAAGGTGACCATCGATACCGATGCGGGCGACATACTGATCGATTTCACCGGCAGTTCCGGCGCCAGCCCGCACGGCATCAATGTGGTCATGAACTATACCCACGCCTACAGCACATTTGCTATTAGGAGCACGCTCAATCCCGACCTTCCCAATAACTTCGGCTCTATTTCTCCAATCAAGGTGACCGCGCCCGAGGGTTGCATCGTCAACGCGAAGTATCCCTCGCCGGTGAATGCGCGCCATGTGGTCGGCATGTACGTGCCGTTTCCGATCCTCGACGCGTTGAAGGATGTCGTGCCCGACCGGGTGATCGCCGACAGCTCCGGCGCGGTATGGACCATTCAGATCCAGGGCCGCGACAAGCAGGGCGAAGCGTTCACCAGCTCCATGTTCAACTATTCCGGCGGCATGGGCGCACGCAAGAGCAAGGACGGGCCGTCCGCAACCTGCTACCCGACAGGCGTGGCCGGCGTGCCTGTCGAAGTGCTGGAAGCCTCCATACCGATCCAGTTCACCGAAAAGCAGTTGAAACTCGGGTCCGGCGGCGCCGGCATCCGCAAGGGCGGCGATGGTCAGCGCATCAGCTTCAGGATGCTCACCGGCAAGCCATGGCTATTGAACGCGATTCCCAGCCGTCTGACCGTTCCCGCTCGCGGCTTCAATGGCGGCGCACCGGGCGAAACCGGCCGCTTCCTGGTCAGCGGCAAGGCGGTCAGCGAAGCCCGCAAGATCGATGTGGAAGCGCAGGATGTCGTGATCCTTGAAACCCCCGGCGGCGGCGGCTTCGGCAAGGCGTGAAAGCAGTTGGCGGGTCGTTGCGTTCCGCCGTTCTCGCCGGACACGATGGGTAGAATGCGTTACCCATGTCTCCGGGCTGTACCCTTGAATAAATGGTGCCGCAAGAGGGATTCGAACCCCCGACCCCATCATTACGAATGAGGTGCTCTACCAGCTGAGCTATTGCGGCATCGCCGTATGGGCGAATTTCATGCATCGCCCAACGATGGCGCTTCTCTTAGCCCCATCTCCGGGCGAAGGCAATCTCCGCGTGCGGGCAATTGTTCCCCGCCCATTCGGCCTTCCACTCGATCGCCCAAGCGCTGCCTATCCCGATCCGATCAGGGGGCCTTGCGCGGGCCGGGATCGTCCGGCGGGCCGAGCGGTATTTTGGCGGTGGGGGACGTTTTGACGGGGGCTGGCTCGTCCGGTTGTCCTCCGGCGGCCAGCGGTGAAGCAGGTTCCGGCTTGCCGTTCCCAGGTTTGCCGGAAGCTTCCTTGCTTCCCGATTCTCTGCCTGTAGTCGCCCTGCCAACAGGTGATGTGCTTGCGTTGCTTTTCGCGGTGGGAGCGGTAGCGACGCCCGCAGGCGCTGCGTCCTTTGTTACGTTTTCCTTGCCAGAAGAATCTTTGCCCTTGTCTCCGGCCTGTGCCGTTTCCGGTTTGGAGCCGGCTGCGGCTCCCTTGTCTGCAGCTGTGGCTTCCGGGCCGGGTTTGGCCGCTGCTGGTAGTATGTCCTTGCCGGACGGTTGCTTGTCGTCCCCGGACGCGGCGATTCCTGTGTCGTTCTTCGAATCGGCAGCTTTGGCGTCGTCGGCCAGCGCAGTGGCGTCGATGATCTTGCCGCTGGGGGTTGGCTGGTTAACGGTAGGCTTGCTGGAAGGTTTCTGTCTGGCGGCCGCTGCACTCTCAATGGTCGCAGCTGCAGCGGCAGCTGCTGCCGAAGCGAGTTTGGCGGCATCCTTGCCGCTGTCTTGCTTGCCGCCGTCTTGCGCTGCATCCGCCGGCGGCGGGATCACGGGCGCCAGCACGTCCGGCCTGTCTTCCGGCACGGAATTCAGCGGCGCGGAAAGCCGTTCCACCGGAACATCCCAGACGAAGGCGTCGAGTTTGCCTGTGACTGGCGATGCCGGCGCCCAGGTGTCGGAAACAACGCCATCGGCGATCCACATCGGGTCGCGCGCGGCGCGGGTTGCCCGCCCAAGCCATTCGCGGACCCGTCCGGTAACGCCATACTCGGTTTCTTCCAGATCCGCCATCAGCAGGCAGGCGCGAACAGTCAGTCGCGATCCTTCCTTGGAAATCAGGGCGTCCATGGTCTTGCGTGCCAGGTCGAAGTCGCGCGCTTCCAGCGCCGCGCGCGCCAGCGCCAGCCGTGCTTCGGGATGGTCGGAATAGACTTTGGTCAGGGTCTTGGCCCTGCCCAGCCGGTCGGCGGCGGAATCGCCCGGGCGCAGGTCCATGTAAGCACGGGCGACATCGGGATGCGGTTTGACCCGCCAGCCGTCTTCCAGAATGCGCCCCGCCCGGCGGATGTCGCCGCGCCGCGCCAGCAGCCGTCCGGCCGTGACATAGGCCGGGATGAGATCTGGCGCCAGTTTGATTGCCTCGCGGGCGATGCGCAGCGCCTCGTCCGGTTCGCGGTCGGCGAGGTTCATCGCGATGCCGGTTTTCAGCACGCCGCGCTGGCGGTTGCCGGTCGCCTTGTCGACGGCCTTGCGGGCGATGGAACTCTCAACCACCGCCAGCGCACCGGACCAGTCGTCCGACATGGAGTGATGTTCCAGCAAGGCCTGTCCGGCCCATGGCAAGGGCGCAAGGCTGTAGGCTTCCTTGGCGAAGACATGGGCCGCAGCTGCATCCCCGTTGCGCTTGGCTTCCAGATGCAGGCCGCGCAGACCCAGAACCCGCGTCTCGGGATCTTCCAGCATCTGGTTGAACGTGTTGATGGCCTTGTCGCGGTTGCCGGCGATTTGCGCAGCCTGCGCCTGCAGCAGATTGGCCAGCGGCACATTGCCGAGATGCTTTGATGCCTCGCGCGCTGCCCGTTCCGTTGCCTTGGCATCGCCAATGGCGGCAGCCACCATGCCTTTCGATACCGCGGCATATCCCTTGTTGCTGCGTCGCGCGCGCGCCATCAGCGACATGATGGTGGGAATGCGAAAAACGAAACGCAGGATCGCCCACAGGATCATCATGGCGATGACCAGGACGACCAGCCCGCCGAGCGCTACTATCAGCGGCGTGGTATATTGTTGTCCCTGCCAGACAAGCACAACTTCACCCGGACGGTCTGCCAGCCAGGAAAAGCCGAACGCCGCTGCAGCCAGGAGTATCAGAAAAAGAAAAAGACGAATCACGATGCTACTCCAAACCCGGCGTTCAGTACTTCTGCTGCTGCAACAGCGTCAGGGAATCCGACAAGATCGATTGTACGGCATTTTCCGCGTCGATGCGCGTCTGCAGCTGTTTCGCCCATGCGCTCGCCGCTTCGCGGCCCTTCTCGGGCAATTGCTTGTACAGCTTCATGGCCACGCCAAATTCGCCGCCACCGAGCGCCGAGGTAATATTGGCAAAAAGGGCGGCCGGGCTGGTCGAATCCGACTTGCCGACCGGACGTACTTTCACAAGGCTTAACGCCCGCTGCTTCAGCCGGTCGATGATCGGCGCATCCTGCTTCGGCGCTTCGCGTGCGAGAACCTTGCTTTCCAGCGCCTTGAAGGCCGCCGCAAGTGCAGGGCCGGTCGGAACGCCCTTGGCGGCAACCGGTTTCAACACTTTCAGCTGCTCTTCCTTTGCGCCCATAGCGGCGATTGCATCGACGAGGCCATCGAACGGCTTGCCGGCGGCCATGCGCTCGGCCAGGGTGCGTACGACGATGGCCGTTGCCGCTGCATTCGAACGCACCATGCTGGTTGCTGCCTTTGCATCGGCGGCCTCGATGGCCTTCGCGTTACTGGCGATAGTCGTCGCCGATTTGGCAAGCGCTTCAGCCAGCGGCGCCACCTTGCTGGCGACCTTGCTGTCCACCTGTTTTTCCAGCGGCTCCAGCTTGCCGGCCAGGGCCGCGATACTGGCCTTTACGGGGCCGAGATCTGCCGGCGGCCTGATCTTCTTTTCAAGCGCGGCCAGACGGGTTTCGAGTTTGGCGACTTCAGGCGGCAGCTTCGCTATGGCAGCAGGAAGCTGTGCCGGCCCTGCGGTGTGGTCAGGCTTCTGTTTGACCGGCGCCTGGCCAGCCGCTGCCTTGTCATTCGCCTGATTGGAACTTGCAGGCTTGTCGCTGGCTGCAGCCGGGATATCGCCCGCCGGTTTACGCACGTCCGGGTCGCTGGTCGCACGCAGATTGGTTTTTGCCTCGCTGCCCAGTTTTTCCAGAGCCGCAATGCGGGTTTCCAGTTTCGAGATGTCTGCAGCGGGCGCAGATGCGGTTTCAGCTGTTTTCGGCGTACCTGCTGCTTTCAGCTTCTCGATGTCCGCCTTCAAAGACGCGCTGCCCGACGCCTGTTCCTTCACGGTAGCTTCAAGCGCTGCAACGCGCATTTCCATGGCTTTCAGACCTGGACCCGCTGTCTTGCCCAATGCAGCAAGCGCGCTCTCGTTGGTCTTGATCCGTTCGGACAGCGCGGCGATTGCGGGATCGGAACCGCGCGATGCCTGAAATCCCCATGCGCCAGCCAAAGCGATGATCGCCCCGGCGAGGCCGGCTGCAGCCATGGATCCAAATCCGCTACCCTTGGCCTGCGGCTCGGCAGGAGATTTTGGCGGTGTCGATCCAGACGAACTGCCTGAGGAACTGCCCGAAGATCCACCGGATGCACCGCCGGACGATGTGCCGGTAACGCTGCCCGCTGCCGTTGTTGTCGCTGGCTTGGCCCCGCTCGACGGCGTGCTTGTTGTTGCAGGGCCTGTCGATGGCGTGCTCGCTGTCGCGCTCCCTGGCTTGGCTGCTGCGCCTCCTGTTGCCGCCGTTGCAGATACAGTTGCCGTGCTGCTAGCCGTCGAAGAGGACGGTTTTGCCGCCTGCGGCGTTGCACTGGAGGGTGATGAGGCAGTACTGCCTGTGCCGGGGGACGTCGCGGAAGGTTTGGTACCGGAAGCGCCGGCGGCCGTGCTTGCAGCTGCCGGTTTTGCATCTGGCGTTGTGCCGGTGGTGGCGCTCGTCACTTCCTTTACGTCGCCAGGGCGGGCGTCGATAACCGGCGCCTCGCGGGCCCGATCCCGGTTTGGCGCCGCCGCCGGGGAAGGGCTGGTGGAAGGCTTGTTCGCGGACGGAGTCGCGGACGTGAAGCCGGGAGAAGGCGTGCTCGCAGGCCCCTTGCCCGGCGCGCTGCTCGTGCCAGCGTTGCTGCCGGATGCAGCGTTGCCAGCGGCGGAACTACCCGGAGACGTTCCCGGAGTTGAATTGGGTTTCTTGTCGTCGGTCATCTCGATTTCCCTTCCCTTTGTACAAGGGTAGCGAACATTCACAAAATCCGGTTCCACCGAATTGCTTTCCGGCAACTGCTCGGCTCCGTTATTGGTCGTGTCCACAACGGACAACGCCCATAACGGATAATGAGTTCATTGCGGTAGACTGCCAGCCGGCCGATCCGCCGCAAAAATGATGTCGTCCGCAGTCCTGGCCGACTGCTCTTGCAGCATTCGATGCCTTTACCGCTTCAGTGCTTCTACAGCACGTCCCATGCCAAGCGTTCGCTGCGCCATTTCCGCATGCAACCGTTCGACCATGCGTCCGTCGATGGAAATGACCGCCTTGCCGCTGTTTTCAGGCAATTCAAAGGCATCCACGATACGGCGGGCGTGTTCGATTTCATCTGCCGATGGTGCAAAGATTTCATTAACAATATCGATCTGTGCGGGATGAATGACAGTCTTGCCGTCCATGCCCATTTGCAATCCCTGTTCGCATTCTGCACGTAACCCGTCGGCGTCGCGAAAGTCATTGTATACACTGTCGATGACAATATGGCCAAAGGCGCGGGCAGCAAGCACGCATTGGCCAAGCCATGCCAGCATTGGCGCGCGTCCCTTTACCATGGCAACCCGGGTTTCGCGGGCAATGTCATTGGTGCCAAGGATGAAGCCAGCAAAGCGGTATTCGGGCTGTGACGCCGCTCGCGCGATTTCGCCAATGTCGAGTAGCGCTTGTGCGGTCTCGATCATCACCCAAAGTTCCGCGCCGCCACCCGTCTCGTCGATGATGCGAGAGGCTGCTGCGATATCCGCCACACCGGTAATTTTGGGAACAACGATGCCATCTGCCCCGTTCGCGGCAGCTGCGCGCAGGTCATCGGCTCCCCACGGCGTATCCAGTCCGTTGATCCGCAACAACTTTTCGCGCGCGCCATAGCCCGTATCCCTGATGGCTGCGATGGCCCGCTCGCGCGCCTCCGGCTTGGTTTCGGGCGTGGCAGAATCCTCAAGATCTAATATCAGCGCATCCGGGTTCAGGGACTTGGCCTTTTCCAGAGCCCGCGCATTTGCGGCGGGGCTGAACAACAGGGACCGGCGGGGGCGAATCGTCATTCGTCTTATCCTGATCGATAGGTGGCAGCGCTCCGGCGGCGCAAAGTATGTCGAATGTCCCTAGCATCGCCAGTCCGCCACGTGAATGCGGCATCTATGCCGGGGCAGTTTCGCCGCTCCCGCGCCAACGCCTTTTCCCGCCAGCCTGGCCACCACAGGCTCGCGAACACTTGAATCCGGCAGCTGCGACCCCTAGGCTTCCAAGACGATTTTCGTGCCGCAAAGACCGTTCCGGGCCGGAGCGGTCCCCAGACAGAGCGAGAGCAGCCGTGCAGCCGGGACCTGATGCAGACAATTCCAAAACTGTGGACGTAGAGCCGAAACCCGTGCCGCTTTCCGTACTCGACCTGTCGTTTGTGACCAGCGGGACGGCGCCGGCGCAGGCGCTGGCAAACACCATCGATCTGGCGAAATTTGTCGATCCCCTTGGTTACAAGAGATTTTGGCTGGCGGAGCACCATTCGCTGGCATCGGTAGCCTCCAGCGCGCCGGAAATCATGATCGGGCAGGTGGCGGCTGCCACGCGCAATCTGCGCGTCGGATCGGGCGGCATAATGCTGACCAACCATGCCCCCCTGATGGTGGCCGAGCGTTTCAAGATGCTCGAAGCGCTGTTCCCTGGTCGCATAGATCTCGGCCTTGGCCGCGCGCCCGGAACCGATCAGGTAACGGCATTTGCCTTGCGCCGCCATATGGAAGAACGGCAGGGCGACGATTTTCTCGAGCGGCTGCAGGAACTGTTTCTGTGGGAGAACCGCGATTTCCCGGACGGCCATCCCTTCAACAAGATCACGGTCATGCCATCGGGTGTGCCGCTGCCACCCGTCTGGCTGCTGGGATCGAGTGACTACAGCGCCCAGCTCGCCGGCGAGATCGGCGCGCCCTATGCATTCGCCTCGCATTTTTCCGATCTCGACCCGGTTATGCCGATGTTGACCTACCGCAGCCGGTTCAAACCCTCGCAGCATCTGGACGCGCCCTACTCGATCCTTGCCGTAGCCGCCGTTGTCGCTGAAACGCAGGAGCAGGCCGAAAACCTTGCCCTGACCTACGACCTCAACTGGCTGCGCCGCGCCAAGGGCGAGATGCATCCCCTGCCGAGCCCGGAAGAAGCCCTGGCCTATTCCTGGACCGAGCAGGAGCGTGCCTATATCGCCCGCCGCCGCCAGAAGCTTTACTGCGGCACGCCGCAACAGGTCTCCTCCCGTCTGCGTCAGGCCGCCAGCGTTACGCAGGCTGACGAGATCATGGTGACATCGTCGATCTACGACCACGACTTGCGCAAGGCGTCCTATGCGTTGCTGGCCGGCGAGTGGGCGGCGCTTGCAAAGGCGGCCTAGAGAACCGCTCAGGCGCTTCAGAGAATCCGGACCGCCCTCCCATCTGGCTTGCGAGCAGATGCTTTGCAAGTGGCGAGAAGTGAAGAGTGGATCGCCGGAACGGAAGAATCGATTAAAATTTTACTAATTTCTTAATTTGTTAAAACATCTCTGGTGTAGCCTGTCTTGGATGGGATGCGCGGGCATGTCCTGCGCAATTTATTTTTTAATCCCGGCCGGCGATGCCGACAGGTAGCTTCGGCCACAGAGAGAATGGTATTTCCATGCCGACCATTGCCGTAGTTCTTTTTGCCTTCGTCTATTTCTTTTTGCAGGGCTATGCCTTCCTCACGTTGAAAGGTAAATGGCGCCATGCCGCCTGGGCTCCCGCCGCTGCCATGATAACCTCGCTCGTGTATGATGGAATCGTGACCCTGCTCGGCTCGACGGCGGCATTGATTCCGTTGCAGATTACCCTGATTCTTTGCCTGTTATGGGTTTCCGCCATTCTGCTCGTGAACCTGCACAAGAAGCCGGATGAAGGCGCTGTGCTGATGCAGCAGCAAGACGACGCTGCACGCCGCGAAGAAATTCTCGGCCGCCTCTGACGGCTCAGGGGAATACACCGATCGTTCGTCCCCACAGATAGTGCAGCGGCAGCAGCACGATTATGCCTGCTGCCGTATAGGTCGCCAGCAGCTTCAATACCTGCCGCGCCGGTATCTTCAAAAGGGCAAGCCCGATGATTACCGGCGGCGCCTGGTAGGGGAATATAAACAATGCGAAGGCCGGTACCTGCGCCAGGACCGTCGCCTCCACCGGCCAGCCGATGGTCTGCGCCACCAGCGGCGCCATCGGCGTAAATATGGACGGCATCGGCGGCAGTGTAGCCAGCACCGCGATCACCATGGTTGTGAGATAGAGCGCAAAGAATTGCAATGGCGCGCTGAGTTCCGCGAAAGGTATGGCCGCCGACAGACCCTGCCACACATGGGTGACAATGCCGCTTTCGCGTACCATGGCTCCGAGCCCGATCACGCCGGCAACGAAGAACCATGGACCAAAACTCAATGTGTTGAATATCTGCGGCTGTATCACGCCGATCACCGGCGTCATGCAGATGACCGCTGCCGCAAGCCCGATCCATGCGGCTGAAACACCGTGCAGGGAATCCGTCGCCCAGAACACAAGGGTCGCCAGCAATACCGCCGCCAGCCGCTTTTGTTCCCCGGTCCATTGCGGCCGCTGCGCTTCGATACTGACGGGAACGATCTGTCCGGGAAACAGGCGGCAGATCAGCAGCGGCAGCAGGATGAAAGAGCCGATCCCCAGCACCGGAAAGTTGAGAATGAAGTATCGCGCATAGGTAACCCCATGCCCGAGCGTCGCCTCCATCGCGCCCAGCATGACAACGTTCGGCACATTCGACGGCAGGATGGTCATTGCCGGAAAAACCGTTCCGGCTAACACGGCCAGGCATGCGCCGTAGCGTCCGGGCGTATCGGGGCCGAGCCCGAAGCGCTCGCAGATCGCCAGCACCAGCGGCGTCAGCATCACCACGCGGCCCATGGCCGAGGGCACGACGAAGGACAACAGCAGGCCCGCTGTCGCTATCGACCAGACCAGCGCCCGGTAGGACTGGATGCGCACCAGCAGCCGGTCGAACAGGACGTCCCCCAGCTTGTGCTTGTGAATCGCGGCTCCAAGGATGATCCCGGCGAAGGCCAGCCAAACCGCCTTGGACTGGAAGCCGGCCAGCGCTGCCTCTTCGGTGGCGATGCCTGATGAGAGGACGATGGCCAGAAACAGCAGCGATGCAAAAAACTCCGGTACCGCCGACGTCGCCAGCAGGAAGATGATCAGCACCGTTACCAGCGCCACCTGTACAACCTGCGACAGGCCGACCGCATGCGCCCCGAGAAAGGCGCAAAAAAGCGCCAGGGCTATCGCGCGAAACAGGGTTTGCATGGATGGCATGGGCGGGCTTTCTCCGGAGGTGGCCTGATTGGTCTTAGCGGCTTGTGAGGGGTCAGGCAAACCGGTGGCTTTCGTGACGGGATCTTTCGAAGCGGATAAAGATCCCGTCCCTCGATACGCGGGCTGCGCCCG
>JAPOIA010000056.1 GCA_029979185.1 Alphaproteobacteria bacterium
CATACCGGATGACTGCCCTTGCAACTGCCGGTGCGATTTTCGTGGCAATTGCGAATCCTTGCGCAAAGCCTTGCGCAAGGCCGTGTCATTCGGGGACCGGGAATATGTTACGCGATTGACCGCAATTTCGCCACCGGATGCAGGCAGTTGTTGACCAGCCATCCATCTGGAGATTTCGCATCTGGAGATTTCGAATGACCATTGCCTGCAGGTTTTCCGTTCTGGCCGCCGCTGCTTCCGGCGTGCTCATGGGGGCCGTGCTCATGGGGGCTTTGCCTGCCGCCGCTGCTGATGTGCCGCTTGTCCCGCACCGGGCCGTCTACGATTTCACGCTGGGCAAATCCGAGGGCCCGAAAGGGCCGGTGGGCGCCAAGGGGCGGATTGTCTACGAAATCCGGGGCGACGCCTGCACGGGCTATGCCGTGAATTTCCGGCAGGAGACGGAAGTGTCGCCACCGGAGGGCGAGGCGCATTCCGCCGATGTGCGCTCAGCGACATTCGAAGCCGCCGATGGCAAGAGTTTCCGTTTCCGGATCGAGACCCGGATGAACGGCCAGCTCGACAAGACCGTCGAGGGCAGCGCCGAGCGGTCGCCCGGCGGCCTGTCGATCGGCCTGACCAAGCCGGCGCCCGAAAAGATCGATCTCGGTGTGTCAGTGACATTTCCCGTTCAGCAGACGATGCGATCGCTCGAGGTGGCGCGCAAGGGCGGTAGCGTGCTGGAGTTGAAGACCTTCGACGGCTCGGGCGATGGCAAGACCGTCTATCATTCCCTGCAGATCATTGGCGCGCCGCTGACCAAGCCGGCTGGCGATCTGACCGCGAATATCGCGGCCATGAAATCGATGAAACGCTGGCGGGTTGTCGCCAGCAATTTCGATCTCAAGAACACCGATGCACCGGCGCTTTATTCGATCACCTTCGACATGTGGGAAAACGGCATATCGAGCAATGTGTCGATCGACTACGGCACCTTCACGCTGAACGGCAAGATGTCGAAGCTGGAAGTCTTCCCGGTGAAGCCCTGCAAGATGTAGCCGCAGTCACGGGCGGAACTTCGCATTCGATCAGCGCTTGGGAAGCGTAATGCCCTTGAAGATCGTCGCGTGGCCGAATTTGGCGCGCAATGAATCGATCGCCGTTTCGGCCGCCTTTTCCCGGACAGCGCTGGTGTCCGCCAGATCCCCAAGGTCGGCGGAGCCTGGTGGCACAAGGTTGGACACGCCAACGCCGATGAGGCGGAACTGCGCGCCGGTTGCTTCTTTCCGGAGCAGGCTGTTTGCGGCCTCGAAGATTCGGCCGGACAATTGCGTTGGCGCCGCCAGCATGCGCGCACGGGTGCGGAGGCGAAAGTCTTTCGTCTTGAGTTTCAGGGTGATGCTCGCGCTGGCGTAGCCCTGTTTCTTCATCCGGGCTGCTACCTTTTCGCAGAGCCCGTAGAGAATGCGCGACAGCTCGTCAGGATCGCTGATGTCGGTGTTGAAGGTCGATTCCGACGAAATGCTCTTGGTGTCCCGTTCGCTGACAACCGGGCGGGTGTCGATGCCACGGGACAGCCGCCACAGGCGCTGGCCCTCGGTTCCGAAACGGCGAATGGCGACGGTCTCATCAAGACGCTGGATATCGCCTATGGTGCGGATGCCGGCCCGCTCCAGCCGTTCGCGCGCCACCTTGCCGACGCCCCAGATCAGGCTGGCGGGCTTGTCTTCCAGAAACGCGACGGCTTCGGCCTTGCCGATGACGGCATAGCCGCGCGGCTTGTCGAGATCGGAGGCAATCTTCGCCAGGAACTTGCAATAGGACAGGCCGACGGAAACCGATATGCCGAGTTCGCTCTCCGCGCGCTTCGCAAAACGGGCCAGCGTTTCTGCCGGCGGTGCATGATGCAGCCGTGCGGTGCCCGACAGGTCGAGGAATGCCTCGTCGATGGACAGGGGCTCCACCAGCGGCGTCAGGTCCTGCATCATGGCGCGGACCTGTTTGCCGACTGCGGCATATTTCGCCATGTCCGGGCGGATGATTACCGCCTGCGGACACAGGCCGCGGGCCTTGAACATGGGCATCGCCGAATGCACGCCATAAGTGCGGGCGATATAGCAGCAGGTTGAGACGACGCCGCGCGTGCCGCCGCCGATGATCAGCGGCTTGTCGTTCAGGGAGGGGTCGTCGCGCTTTTCGATGGCGGCATAGAAGGCGTCGCAATCGATATGCGCGATCGACAGGTCTTCCAGTTCCGTATGCGCCACGGTGCGCGGCGAGCCGCAGCTGTTGCAGCGCCTGCGGCGCCGGGGTGTCGCGCCATCGCCAGCTGCCGGGGCCTCCGCGGCCCAGCGGTGGAAGCAGTCCCGGCACAGAATGGTTGCGGACTGCGGCTGCGCCATCAGGTGCTCCATTCTCCTTCGGGGCCAGCCAGCACCTTTCGCGCCATGTCGACGGCTTCCGGTGTCAGGCCGGCATTGGCGGCGAAGGCCATGAGCTGCGGCTCCTGCGCACAGAGAAACTCCAACACGGCTGCGAGAAATCCGGGCGTTGCAGAAGCGGCGCGCAAATCCTGTGGATCAAGGCCGGCCTGGTCCATGAACTGGCCAATGCTTTCGGGGTCCTGGGCGATGAAGGACAGGGCGGAAACGGCCATTTCACTGGCCTTTTCTACGCTCGGTGCCATTTCATTCGCGCGCGTTGACGATCGCTTAAGCATAATGAGTTCCTTACGCCACCTGTTTTTGTTTCGTAAATTATCCCACGTTAGCGTGCATGGGAGTATTGGAAAATCCGGGTTCACTATGGCCGAATCCGGAGTTCTGTAAACTGTTTGGAAACCCTATGCCCAAGACCGTTCTGATCGTCGAAGACAACGAGCTTAACATGAAGCTCTTCAACGATTTGCTGGAAGCGCATGGCTACAAGACGATCCAGACCCGCAACGGCGTCGAGGCGGTGGAACTGGCGCGCCAGCATCGCCCGGACCTGATCCTGATGGATATCCAGTTGCCGGAAGTGTCGGGCCTGCAGGTTACCGAATGGATCAAGGACGATGAAGAGCTGGCGCATATCCCGGTCATTGCGGTGACAGCCTTTGCGATGAAGGGGGACGAGGAACGCATTCGCAAGGGCGGTTGCGAAGCCTATCTGTCAAAACCGATTCAGGTCACGAAATTTCTGGAAACCGTTCAAAATTATATCGGCGGCAAGTGAGAGTAAGCAATTATGACCGCACGCGTACTGGTTGTCGATGACATCCTGCCGAACATCAAACTGCTGGAAGCCCGGCTGACAGCGGAATACTTCGACATCATCACCGCGATGAACGGTCCCGAGGCGCTGGCGATTTGCGGCGAGGGCAAGTGCGATATCGTGTTGCTCGATGTCATGATGCCCGGCATGGACGGTTTCGAGGTTTGCCGCAGGCTGAAGTCCGACGTCGCGACTGCGCATATTCCGGTGGTTATGGTAACCGCGCTCGATCAGCCGGCCGACAGGGTGCGCGGCCTCGATTGTGGCGCCGACGATTTCCTGACCAAGCCGGTCGACGAAGTTGCGCTGATTGCGCGCGTTCGCTCGCTCGCGCGCATGAAGGTTTCGCTCGACGAATTGCGCCAGAGGGCGCTGACGGCAGCCAGCCTCGGCGTGCCGAACAAACTCGACAAGGCGCTGGCGGACGATGGCCGCAACGGGCGCATATTGCTTGTCGACGACCGGCCGAACTCTGCCGAACGCATGCAGTCGGCTCTTTCTCCGCATCATCAGGTCGATATCGAAACAGGCCCGCAGGAAGCGCTGTTTCGCGCTGTCGAAGAAGGCTACGACATGGTTCTGGTCAGCCTCGGCCTGAAAGACTATGACGGCCTACGTCTGTGCAGCCAGTTGCGCTCGGTGGAGCGTACGCGCCAGACACCCCTGCTGATGATTGCCGACATGGAAGATCGCCAGAAGGTATTGCGCGGTCTCGATCTTGGCGTGAACGATTATCTGTCGCGGCCTGTCGACCGCAATGAACTGGTGGCGCGCGTGCGTACGCAGATGCGGCGTGTTCGCTATGCCGAAGCCTTGCGCGACAATGTCCAGGCATCCATCGAGCTGGCGCTGACCGATCCGATGACCGGCCTGTACAATCGCCGTTATCTGGAAACGCATCTGGCGGCGATGCTGGAACAATCGGTACGGCGAGGACGCAATCTGGTGCTGATGATCCTCGACATCGATCACTTCAAGTCCGTGAACGATTCATACGGGCATGACTGTGGCGACGAAGTGCTGATCCAGTTTGCCGACCGGGTGAAACGGGTCGTTCGCAGTGCCGACCTGTTGTGCCGTATTGGCGGCGAAGAATTCATTGTCATCATGCCGGATACAAGCCTGTCGCTGGCGCAAACGATTGCAGAGCGCGTGCGCGGATCGGTGCAGGCCGAACTGTTCCCGATCGAAAAGGGGGCGCGGGCGATACCGGTGACGGTTTCAATCGGGCTGGCGCAAACGACGCCGGATGCCGATCCGGATGCCCTGTTCCGCCGGGCCGACAAGGCGCTCTACCGGTCCAAGAACGAAGGCCGCAATCGCGTCACTTCCGACGCAGCGTAAACACGGCCGTTTTCGGACCGCAATGGCGCAGCTCTGGCAGTTAACCAGAATCATTTAGGTAAACAATCGATTGCCGGCTTCCGCCGCGTTTGAATCATTGCCCTGATCAACCAGTGGCAGTAGGTTGTCTGTGCCTGAGGTGAGTCTCTGGCGCCGCAAAGAGGGGCGCAGGAGAAACCCGGGCAGCAGGCTTCGAACAGCAGCTCTTGCTTAGCGAATTCGAACACCCTGCGGAGTGCTCAGGTCCGCCGCATCTCCTGGGTCCGTGGGGTTGGCTGGTCAGTTATGGCATAGGAGTGGCCTCCTCGGTGCCGTGGCTGGCCAGCCACCAAATCAGGGCCAGAGCCGGAAATATCCGGTTCTGGCCTTTTTCGTTTTCCAAAGGTCAAGTCACAAGATTCCACCGGAAGGCAGGTACCACGCAAAGAAAAAGCCGCCCCGAGGGACGGCTTTTTTCGCAAATTCCTGGAAAAAGTCCTATTTGATCTTGGTTTCCTTGAATTCGACGTGCTTCTTGGCGATGGGATCGTATTTCTTCATCGACAGCTTTTCGGTCTTCGTCCGTGCGTTCTTCTTGGTCACGTAGAAGAAACCGGTGTCGGCGGTCGATTCGAGCTTGATCTTGATGGTGTTGGCCTTGGCCATAGTGGAATTCCTGTAACTTCGAGGAAGGTTGCGCGCAAAATACGTGGGAAGCGTGCGAAGTCAAGGCCGTTTCACGCAAGGAGCGGGCGAATTTGCCGCAAGCTGACAGCTTTGCGCGATCCGGCCGGGGATTGACCGGGGCAAGGACTATGCGATTATGCGAGTAATCGCACTAAAATCGCCTCCCGGGAGTGAAACATGGCTGGAAACTATTTCCTGCGCAACCATTGGTATGTGGTGGCCCATTCCTTTGAAGTCAAAACCGAAAAGCCGTTGGCGCGGACCATTTGCGACGAGCAGGTGGTGATCTTCCGGACCGAAGACGGCACGCCGGCCATGCTGAACAACCGCTGCCCGCACCGCAAGGCGCCGCTGTCTTCTGGCGAAGTCTGCGGCAATGTCATCGCCTGCGGCTATCACGGCATAAGGTTCAACACGGACGGGTCCTGTGCCGGCATTCCCGGCGGACTGGAGCCGCCGAAGAATTTCGCCACCCGCGGCTATCCTGTAGTCGAGCGGCATGGCTGGATCTGGGCCTGGCTGGGCGAAAAGACAGCCGACCCGTCGATGATCCCGGATTTCTACGAGAACGACCATCCCGAATGGGCGCCGGTGCCGGGCTATCTCAACATTGCCTGCAATTACCAGCTGATGGTCGACAACATCCTCGACCTTACCCATGTGGTCTTCGTCCACAAGACGACACTGTCCGGTGGCGGGGTGACCGATACGCCGCTCGAAGTGAAAGTGGAAGGTGACAAGATCTTCTCCCAGCGGCTGATGTACAATGTTACGACCGCGCCGATCTTCGCCCGTGCGCTCGGCATGAACGGCATGATCGACCGCTGGCAGATCTTCGAATACGACCCGCCGATGTATGTGAAGATCACCGTTGGCGCAAAGGAGGCGGGATCGGATTCGCCCATGGGCCATCCCGTTCACCGGGTGCTGAACTGCTTTACGCCGGAAACCGAGAACAGCCTGCATTACTTCTGGTCGACGCCGCGGTCCTGGGCGCTGGACGATCCGAAGGTCGACCAGCTTTACGATGAAATGATCTGGGAGGCCTTCAACGAGGACAAGGTCATCGTCGAGCAGCAGCAGGCGCTTATCGACAGCGATCCTGCGCAGGCGCCGCTTGTGGTGCTGCCATTCGACCGCGCCGGCAATTCCGCCCGCCGTATTCTCAAGCGCCTGATGGACGAAGAGCAGGCAGAGGCCGCCGCGAAGGTAGCAGCGGAGTAAGCCTCGGTCTGCATACTTTCTAGTGTCACGTATTGTTGCGGGCCGGACGCTCAAGCGTCCGGCCGTTGTTTTGGCGCAATGCATTGCAGGGCAAAATGCGTTTCAATATGCAAAGAATTATCGTCTTATTTTCAATGTGATAATTGAAGAATGCCCAATTGATGCAATTTTTATCAAATCCATAAGGGCTTCGAAAAAAGTTCGCATATATACCAAGTGCGTCCTCGATTGCAGGACGTTGCTGCAGTGACCTGATGCTGAAGCCACGGTTGACGCGGATTGTTCCGCGCCCGTGATCAGGTTGTGCAGCGGTTGAAGTGAAGTACGGTAATTGTAGTGCGCCTGTTGTCCGGTCGAGGGTCAGGCCGCCAAAACAGTTGGGCCGGATGGCCACAAAGGATTGCGTTTATGGAAGCTACAAAGAACATGATTGCATTGGTTTCGTCTATTGGCGTTGTAACCGGGTTCTTCTTCGTAAAGGCCCTTTTCTGAAATCATAAAGCGGCAGGCGAGCCGGTACATCGCCGGACTGTTCGGCTTGCCGGCGCGCACGGCAGCGATCGCATGGCGTGTGCGGCGGCGCACATCGTTAGGGTGAACGGTTCGTTACTCTCCAATCATCGAAACACGGGGGCCATCGAGCTTCCCATCTTAAGGAGAGAGAAGATGAAAAAGTTTGCTACCGCTACCGTCGCCGCCCTGTCGATCGCTGCAACGCTCGCCCTGTCCGCTGCGCCTGCCGAAGCCCGCTATGGCCGCAAGGGCGCTTTCTTTGGCGCGCTGGCCGCCGGTCTTGTAGGCGCCGCGATCGTCGGCAGCGCCGCCCGTGCCCATCACGCTCCGGTCTACAGCGATTGCTGGTCCGAGAAGCGCCCGGTCTACAACCGCTGGGGCGATTTCCGCGGCTACCGCTACATTCGGGTCTGCAACTGATCCGGACAATCCCGAAGGCAGGTGCTTTCCAAAAACCCTCCCGTCCTCCAGCGGGAGGGTTTTCGCATTTCAGTGCCGGCGGGAAAGCGCCTGGGCATGCGATTGGGGTATCGACCCCATGCCGCTTTGGCGGCGGATGCGTAAACTGATCATCATGGCGCAGGGCATAGGGCCGGAGGCGCCGACCAAGGAGATCAGTCATGAACGCTACCCGGAAGTTTGCCACCGCCGCCATCGCAGCTCTTTCCATCGCTGCCACCCTTGCCGTTTCCACCAGCTCTGCCGAAGCCAAGTTCGGCCGCCGCGGCGCCTTCATCGCCGGACTGGCGGGCACTATCATTGGCGGGGCGATCATCGCGGGACAGGCCCGCGCTGCTGAAGAAGACGGCTATCGTCCCGCAACGACCTATGAGGGATCCCGCTACGGCTATCGCACGGTTCGCGAAAACCGGTGCTGGACCGAACGCCAGCCGCGCTACAACCGCTGGGGCGATTTCCGCGGCTTCCGTTATGTCCAGATGTGCGATTGAGGGATACCCG
Source organism: Alphaproteobacteria bacterium (assembly GCA_029979185.1). Classification (GTDB taxonomy): domain Bacteria; phylum Pseudomonadota; class Alphaproteobacteria; order Rhizobiales; family Beijerinckiaceae; genus Terripilifer. Next base: position 7,942 of record JAPOIA010000056.1, read on the forward strand.
CAGCTTTGCTGGATATTCCCGGCGGTTCGCTGATCCTCCCCCGGTCAGCGAGCCGCTTTATTTTGAAGACGGCTTGTTCTCGGGGAATTCGTATCCCAGCGCGGCTTCTGTTTCGATTGTCCGGATAACTGCCGGGCGGGCCATCATCCGGTCATGGTGTGCGTCCAGAGCCGGATACGTGCCGGGCGCGGGTTTGACCATGTTGCGAAAGCGCCAGTACAGGCGGAACAGGTGAATGTCGGCTATGGAATAATCCCCGGCAGCCCATGGCCCGTTTCCCAGACGATTCTCCGCCAGGCGCGTGACGGCATTGGCGATATCCGGCCCTTGCGAACGGGACGGATGAAGGCGCGCCGCATTGAAGGACATCCAGGAAATAATCCGCGCCTGCGCTGCAAGATCGTCTTCCGGAAAGAGCCTTGCCTCCGGAAAGGCTCTCGCCAGATAATACAGGCATGCGGCAACTTCGGTCAGCGGGTTACCGTCGACCATCAACGTCGGAACCTTGCCTTCGGGATTGATCGCCAGATAGGCGGGTGACTTCTGCTCTTGCGTCCAGAACGACAAAGGCCGGCTTTCGAACGCCGCACCAACTTCGTGCAGGGCGATATGCACTGCCATGGAGCTGGAACCGGGTGCGAAATAAAGCGCCAGTTGCGGTTGCGGCATGGGCGTATCTTCCAGTTATCCTCAGGAAGGCCCGGAACGGCTGCCGCATTGTGCGGTCACCGCCCGTTCCTACATCTCGATCCGTTCCCAGCCGACCGGATGGCGCACCCGGTACCACGGAACAGGGAGCATGTGAGAAAAGCCGGCCTTGAGCCGGTTCTGCAATTCGCGCAGGACGACGCCGGTTATGGTTGCGACTTCCGGCATGCGATGCACTTCCGACATCGGTATCCAGGCCAGTTCCACCAGTTCCTTGTCCGGGCCGATCGTACCGTCGACGCTCTTGACGACATCGGTGGCTTCCGCCGCCAGGAAGATTGTGTCGAAGCGGCGCGGCAGGCGCGGCGGGGTAATCGCCCGGCCGACGAAGTGAATGGCTTCCAGATTGGGCAGCAATCCGTGTTCGGCGAATTCCGACCAGCCGCCGGGCGGCGCCTCGATAGGTTCACCTTCGGATGGTGCGCCTATGATCAGGCCGGTTTCCTCGAATGTCTCGCGAATGCCGGCCATGGCTATGGCGCGGGCGTTGCGGCGTCCGCGGATGTGCCCCAGCCGCTGCTCCACCGGATCGGCCAGAACGCCGGCCGCCGGCATCAGCCGGTCCTCGTTGTCCAGCTGGCCGCCGGGAAAGACGAACTTGTCCGGCATGAATTTATTGCCGGGATTGCGGCGGCCCATCAGGACCTTCGGTTCCTTGCCCGAACGGTCGATCAGGATAAGGGTCGCAGCCGGCTTGGAGCGCACGCCGTTGGGCGTGTGCTTTCTGACCCGCGGCCAGATTTCCTGCATCAGGATATGGGTATATCCCGGCGCGCCATCCGGACTGACGGGGTCGGTGCTCACGATGCAGAGGTTCCTGCCGCAGGGCGCAAGTCTGCCGCAGGGCGTTTGGCGGTTTCGAAGTCGTGCATGCGCAGCGCCCACTGGTAGCCGATCAGCGCGCCCTTGATCCGCGGCAGCGCCCATAGCGCGACAAGCAGGCCAAGGATCGGATAGCCGATGGCCTCGGTCCAGACCGAAAGGTTGAGGGAGCGCTCATGTGCAAAGAGCATGATCGCGCCGAGAATGTGCCCGACAATCACGATGGTGATGTAGGGCGGCGCATCGTCGGCGCGGTGATGGTGCAGTTCCTCGCCGCATGCCTCGCAGACATCGCGGGGTTTCAGGAACTTGTAATAGAGCTTGCCTTCGCCGCAATGGGGGCAGCGCTGGCGCCAGCCGCGCTTGAGGGCCTGGGCCCAGTCGCGGGGTTCGTCGCCGGCTTCGTTTGCGGGCGTGCGGGAATAGGTGTTCGTCATGGTCACGGACACTAGCATGTTCCTTGTCGATGTTTGGCTATCTTTTTCGGGATTTCGTGAATTTTGATCCCTTTTTCGGCCCTCGGGAAGGTGGCCTGTTGCCGCGCCTTGCGCCGTTGCGCAGGCCGGAGACCTGCGAAGCCTTGCCCTTGCGGCCGTCGCTCAGCATTTCAAAACGCAGGGCGCCGGCCATGGCGCGGGCCTCGACCAGTTTGACCTCGACATTGTCGCCGATCTGGTAGGTTTCGCCGGTGCGCCCGCCGATAAGCGAATGCTTGCCTTCGTCGTAGTGAAAGCGTTCCGCGCCCAGCGTGCTGATCGGGATGAAGCCGTCGGCGCCGGTTTCGGACAGTTTCACGAACAGGCCGGATCGGGTGACCCCGGCAATACGGCCTTCAAACGTCGCGCCGACCTGCCCGGTGAGGTGATTGGCGATGAGCCGGTCTGTCGTTTCGCGCTCGGCTGCCATGGCGCGGCGTTCCGCGGCGGAAATGCGGGCGGCGATTTCCGGCAGGTCGCCGGCGGCATCGGCGGGCAGGGCGCCCTCGCCGAATTTCAGCGCAGCAATCAGCGCGCGATGAACGATGAGATCGGCATAACGGCGGATGGGCGAGGTGAAATGCGCATAGCGCCGCAGATTGAGGCCGAAGTGGCCGTAATTGTCGGCGACATATTCGGCCTGCGCCTGCGTCCGCAGGATGATTTCGTTGACGGCGTTTTCGTATTCGCTGCCCTTCACGCGTTTCAGAATGCCGTTGAACTGCTCCGGCCGCATGACCTGGCCCTTGGCGAGCTTGATGCCGAGGGTGGAGAGAAACTCCGCCAGCGCGTTGAGCTTTTCGACCGACGGTTCGTCATGGGCGCGGTAGATCAGCCGCTGGCCGTGGTCTTCCAGCGTCTCAGCCGCCGCGACATTGGCGAGGATCATGAATTCCTCGATCAGCCGGTGCGCATCGAGGCGCGGCGGCACGATGACCCGATCGACCCGGCCTTCGGCATCCAGCACCATGCGCCGTTCCGGCAGGTCTAGATCGAGCGGGTGGCGCTGGTCGCGGGCCTTTTTCAGCGCCTCATAGGCGTTCCACAGCGGTTTCAGCACATCGTCCAGCAGGGGCGCGGTGGTCTCGTCGCTCTGGCCGTCGATGGCGGCTTGCGCCTGCGGATAGGCGAGCTTTGCCGCCGAGCGCATCATGACGCGATGGAAGCTGTGGCCGATCTTGCGCCCCTCGGCGTTGATCCGCATGCGCACGGCCATGGCCGGGCGGTCCTCGAGCGGACGCAGCGAGCACAGGTCGTTGGAGATGCGCTCGGGCAGCATCGGCACCACCTGGCCGGGGAAATAGACCGAGTTGCCGCGCTCCAGCGCCTCGCGGTCCATCGGGCTGCCGGGCGTCACATAGGCCGCGACATCGGCGATGGCGATGGTGAGGACATGGCCGCCCTTGTTCTTTTCGTCGTCGTCCGGGCAGGCATGGACCGCGTCGTCATGGTCGCGGGCGTCGGCGGGGTCGATGGTCAGCAGCGGCAGGTCGCGCCAGTCCTCGCGGGTGAAGCTGCCCGAGCGCATGGAGGCCGGCTTAGCCTTCTGCGCCTGCTCCAGCACCTTGTCGCTGAAGGCGTCCGGAATGCCGTGGGTCATGATGGCGATCTGCGCGATGGACTTTTCCGAATCCACCCGGCCGAGGCGCTCGCGGATTTTCGCGCGCGGCAGGCCGTAGCGGCCGGTCTTGAGGATATCGACGGAGACAAGATCGCCGTCCGCCACTTCAACGCTGGAATCGCGGATGACGTCGAGATCGTCGCCAAGGCGCTTCTTGTCGACCGGCTCGATGCGGCCGATGCCGGACGGCAGGGTGCGGTATATGCCGAGGACGCGCGGGCGCGACTTCGACAACAGCTTGATGACGCGACCCTGGTATTGCGGCTTGCCGTGGTGGGTGCCCATCTTCGCGCAGCGCACCAAAGCCCGGTCGCCGACGCCGGGGGTGGGCTCGCCGCGTTTCAGCTTGCGCGAAATGACCAGGATCTGCGGCGGCTTTTCGCCGGCTTCGCCTTCCCATTCGGCGGGCGTGGCGATGAGTTCGCCGTCGGAATCGCGGCCGGTGATGTCGCAGAGCACGACGGGGGGCAGTTCGCCGGCCTTGTGCAGGCGGCGCCCACGCTTCTCGATGGCGCCGTCGTCCTGCATGTCGCGCAGGAGATGTTTCAGGGCGATCTTCTGGCCGCCCCGGATGCCGAATTCACGGGCGATCTCGCGCTTGCCGATCTTCAGCGGCCCGTCATGGCCGCGCTCATGCGCGTCCTTCTGCTCGCGGGCGATGAAGGCGAGAATGTCCTCCCGCGAGGGCAGGGCGTCATGGGCGGGATGCGGCGCGGCATCGGCTGCTTCTCTGGCAGCGCGGGAGCGCGATTTTCTGGGGGGTGGTTTGGCTGGCACAAATTTCCTTTCGTGCCGGGAATATGGGGATTGTCCGGGCAAATTCCAGATTCGGCAGACAAAAGCCTAGCACGGAGCGGGCCGGGATCGAACAGGGGGGCAGCAGAGGATTGGCGTAGAGACTACAACGAAATTCGCCCACATAGCGCGATCGGCTACGAAGTCCCGATTGCTATGCAAAATCGCGGTGGCGCAACCAGCCTGTCACCGTGA
>JAPOIA010000057.1 GCA_029979185.1 Alphaproteobacteria bacterium
GGCGCCTTTCGCCGCCTGGGCTTCGATTTCGGCCTGGCGAGCATCCTCGTAGCGGAAGCCGGACTGCGCGCGGCGTTTGGCATGTTGATTCATGGTCCCAGCCATAGCACATCGAACGTCTTTGGCTTACACACAATTCGTAACGAGCCTGGCGGACATGAATGTGGCGAATACGGAAAATACAGACAGCATTATCGTTATTGGCGGCGGTCCAGCCGGCCTCATGGCGGCTGACGTCCTCTCTGCAGCCGGGCATCCGGTCGTCATCTACGATCGCATGCCCTCGCCGGGGCGCAAGTTCCTGATGGCCGGCCGCGGCGGGCTGAACATCACCCACTCCGAACCGCTGGATACATTCCTGGGCCGTTACCGCAAGGCCGCACCATGGCTTGCGCCGGTAATCGAAAAATTTTCGCCGGCCGCCATGCGTGATTTCTGCCATTTGCTTGGACAGGAAACGTTCACCGGTTCCAGCGGCCGCGTCTTTCCCAAGAGCTTCAAGACCTCGCCACTGTTGCGCGCCTGGCTGCGGCGACTGGCTGCGGCCAACGTCAGCACCCGTCTGCGCCACACGTTTTTGGGCTGGGACAAGGGCGGCGCGGCGCTGTTCCGCGATGCTCAGGGTAAGACAGCCACCGTAAGGGCCGCAGCCACAATCATCGCACTGGGCGGCGCGTCATGGCCGAAACTGGGCTCGGACGGATCATGGACGACAGCGCTGGCGGACAAAAACATAGCGCTTGCACCCTTGCGCCCTGCCAATTGCGGATTCCTGACCGGCTGGGACAATGACATCGGCGCACGCTATGCCGGCGAACCGCTGAAATCCATCGCCCTGGATTTTGCCGGACATCACTATCCCGGCGAATGCATCATTACCGAAACCGGGCTCGAAGGCGGCGTAATCTATGCCGCCTCCGCCGATATCCGTGACACCATCGAAGCCAATGACACGGCCACCGTGCATATCGATTTGAAGCCGGGCGTGACCGCAGAAAAGCTGGCCGAACGCCTCGCCGCTTCGCCGCGCAAGCAAAGCCTGTCCAACACGCTGCGCAAGGGGCCGCGATTGCGCGCGCCGTCCATAGCCCTGTTGCGCCAGCACGAATTGCCTGCCGATCCCCTGTCTCTGGCAAAACTGATCAAGCACTGCCCGGTCACCTTCACCGGCATTCGTCCGATAGAGCGGGCGATTTCATCTGCTGGCGGCATCGCGCTCGACAGCCTCAACGAACACTTGATGCTGAAAGCGATGCCCGGTGTCTTCGCGGCAGGCGAAATGCTGGACTGGGAAGCCCCGACCGGCGGCTACCTGCTGCAGGCCTGCTTTGCCACCGGCGCAGCTGCAGCGCGCGGCGCGCTGCACTGGCTGGACCAGAACAAGCGGCGCCTTGCATAGGCAAGATATCGCAGGCACGATCCTTCAAAGAACTGCACCACAAACAGGCTGGAGACGAAAATGGCAGGCAATCCACTGGCTTTGATCATCGGCGCCGGGCCGGGCGTATCGGCTTCGCTCGCGCGCCTGCTGCATATGAACGGCTACGATATCGCGCTGGCCGCCAGAAACACCGACAAGCTGATAGGCCTTGCGGAAGAAACCCATGCAGCGGCCTATCCCTGCGATGTGACCAACAGGGACTCCATCGCCAGCCTGTTCGATACGGTCGGCGCGACGCCGGATGTGATGATCTACAACCCGTCCTACCGCGTGCGCGGTCCGCTCGTCGACCTCGATCCCGACGAGGTCCAGCGGACGATCCAGACCACTGCCTTCGGCGCCTTTCTCGCGGCGCAGCAGGCTGCCCGGCGCATGCTGGAGCGTGGTTCGGGGACGATCATCTTCACCGGCGCATCGGCCGGCGTGAAGGGTTATCCGCAGTCGGCGCCCTTCGCCATGGGCAAGTTCGCCCTGCGCGGGCTGGCCCAGAGCATGGCCCGCGAGCTGCATCCGCAGAACATCCATATCGGACATGTGGTGATTGATGGTGGCATCAGGTCCGAACGCCGTCCGGACGAGCCCGGCGCCGACAGGCTGCTGGACCCCGACGCCATCGCCGAAAGCTACCTGCACCTCATCCGCCAGCCGCGCTCGTCATGGAGCTGGGAAATCGAGATCCGGCCATGGGTGGAAAAGTTCTGAGCAGACTGCCAGTACAATTGATCGCGCCGGTCAGGCGGCGAAATTCCACGGCTTTATATTGGCTCGCTTGCTCCGTCTCTTTACCTTTCTGTCACAATCGTATAATCGACAACCGCAATGAGCCCCGGCGCGACCATTGCGGTTGCCGCCGGATTTTTTTTGCCTGACCTGCGGGCAGCCGCAAGCGGACTTATGACGGACGGACTTTTGAAATGGCCAATGTAGTCGTCGTCGGCGCCCAGTGGGGCGACGAAGGAAAAGGCAAGATCGTCGACTGGTTGTCGCTGGAAGCCGATGTGGTCGTGCGTTTTCAGGGCGGCCACAATGCCGGCCACACGCTGGTCATCGACGGCAAGGTCTACAAGCTGTCCCTGCTGCCCTCGGGGATCGTGCGCCCCGGCAAGCTGTCGGTCATCGGCAATGGCGTGGTGGTGGACCCGCATCATCTGGTGAAGGAAATCGCAGCGCTGCGCGACCAGGGCGTCGAAGTCACCCGTGATAATCTGCGAATCGCCGAAAACGCTCCGCTAATCCTCTCCCTCCACCGGGAACTTGACGGCATCCGCGAGGACGCCGCCTCGACGTCTGGCGCCAAGATCGGCACAACCCGCCGCGGCATCGGTCCCGCCTACGAGGACAAGGTCGGACGGCGCGCTATCCGCGTCATGGACCTTGCCGACCTGTCGACGCTGGATGCCAAGATCGACCGGCTGCTGACCCATCACAATGCCCTTCGGCGTGGCCTGGATCAGCCCGAAATCAGCCATTCGGCCATTATGGACGAACTGAAGCAGGTTGCCGACGTGGTCCTGGTCTATATGGATCGTACCTGGACGCTGCTGGAGGATCTGCGCCGCGCCGGCAAACGCATCCTGTTCGAAGGCGCACAGGGGGCCCTGCTCGACATCGATCACGGCACCTATCCCTATGTCACGTCCTCTAATACTGTCGCCGGCAATGCGCCAACCGGATCGGGCCTTGGCCCCAAGGCGGCTGAATATGTGCTCGGCATCGCCAAGGCCTATACGACCCGTGTCGGCGAAGGTCCCTTCCCGAGCGAACTGCATGACGAGACCGGCGCACTGATCGCCAAACGTGGCCATGAATTCGGCACCGTAACGGGCCGCCCACGCCGCTGCGGCTGGTTCGATGCAGTACTGGTACGCCAGACGGTCAAGACGTCCGGCATTGACGGCATCGCGCTGACCAAACTCGACGTTCTGGACGGCTTCGATACGCTGCACGTCTGTACCGGATACCGGCTGGATGGCGAAGTGCTCGACTACCTGCCCGCCTCGCAGGCCGCGCAGGCACGCGTCGAACCGATATACGAGACCATCGAAGGCTGGAGCGGCACAACCCAGGGCGCCCGTTCCTGGGCGCAACTGCCGGCAGCAGCAGTAAAATACGTCCGCCGGATCGAGGAATTGATCGAAGCCCCGGTAGCCCTGCTGTCAACCAGCCCAGAACGGGCTGACACAATTTTGGTCCACAATCCCTATCAGGATTGATAAATTGACCTTTGGGCACGATGTAATCGCTGAAAAAACAAAATTCATCGCCATTTTGGCGCTGTACTATTGATGGTGAGGCACAATCGCGAATTCTGTTCCATTCACGCACAATACGTGTGAGCATTGAAACGGAAGAAGTCCGGAATGGGAGCCAGGATCTGCGATCCAAAATTCCGGCGCGTCGCATGGCTCGTACACAACGCTTGTACACAGCGGCAGGCATCGCCGGTGCAATTCGGATTGACCTTACCGGCTGGAGTGATCAGAACGAATTATGGCAAATTTTTACCCGCTTCTCTCCCGCGCGGTGGCAAACCTTCCCGACGCCACTTCAGAAAAACGGCAGGCGATCTACGACCGGGCCCGCAATGCATTGCTTGGCCAGTTGCGCTCTGTTGAACCAGCGCCGGACCAGTCTGTCATCGACACCGAACTGGCATCGCTGGACGCAGCAATCCAGCGGGTCGAGAACGAATTGCCCCCTCAACCCGCTCAGCCCGTTGCTCCGGCGACACCGCCGGTTTCCGCTCCTGCAGCACCGATAACACCGCCGCCCGCTGCGCCGCGCACGCCGGGGGCGATTATCAAGCCACCACCGTCACGGCTTACCCCTACGCCGCCTCGGCCGATTGCACCTGTTGCGCCACCCGCACCGGTAGCGCCTGCTGCACCTGTTACGCCAGTTGCAACGCCGGCACCTCCGGCGGTGGATGTGCCTCCGGCATCCCCTGGCACCGAGGCTTCCGGTGCGGCTGTATCCGAAAACGTCTCCCCCACGGCGTCGGACCCTGCCGTATCTGCCGTCAATACTCCGTCGACAGAAGCACCCACTGAGGACATCACCCCTTCTGCGCCCGCCGCTCCGCCGGTCATTGCGCCTGCTGTGCCCGCGACCGATTCAGGCGAAGCCTCACCGGCGCCAAAACTGAGCGCCCCGGCGCCCGGCTCGTCCTACCCCAGCCATAACGCCTCTGCGTCCCCGGTGGCGGCGGTGCCTCCGACTGCAAGCGAAAGCTCCCCGCCGGTCACACAACCCGAAAGACCGGGCACGCAGCACATTCCACAGGAAGCAAAGCCCCGGAAAAAAGGCGGCCTGCTCGCGGCTGCAGCGGTTGTTTTCGTCATACTGGCGGCCGGTGGCGGATACTATGCCTGGAAAGAGCGGCTTCTGCCGGGGAACTTCACGCCGGGCTTTGCTACCGGCGGCCCGGCCAACACAGGGCGCACGGCCGATGCTGGCCCGGAAAACAGGAATGGCGGTGACAACAAGATTACCAGCCGCGCCCAGCCAGACGATGCACCGGCTGAGAAACCTTCCACGCCTGCCGCGGATGCCGGCAAACAACCGGCAACACCGGCCACTGCCGACGCCAGTCAGCCCGGCGCGAGTGCAGACAAACCTGCGGAGACCATCCCGGTAGCGCAGCGTGCGGCGCTTCTGGTGCAGCAACCGGCTGCCGACAACAAGGGCGCCGTCAAGAACTATGCAGGAACTGTCGTCTGGTCGACGCAGAACATCAGCCGCGGCGCTGGCCAGCCGCTTTCGTTTTCCGTGAAGGCGGAGATCGATATTCCCGACGCCAAATTCCATGCGACGATGACCATGGAAAAGAACACCGATGCGACCCTGCCCGCATCGCATATGATCACCTGGCGTTTCAAACGCGATGAAGGATCGGAAATACCGGCAATCAGCGAAATATCTGTCCTGCAAATGCACGACGACAACAGTCAGGTCGCCGACCCGCTCAACGGTGCCCAAGCCAAGATCACGCCGGACATTTATATCTACGCGCTGGCTGCACCTGAAGCGTTGCAGACTGTGAACATGGAAACCTTGCAAAAGCGCAACTGGTTCCTGCTACCCATAAAACTGGCCGATAACCGGCAGGCCCGCATATCCATGGAAAAGGGCACCCCCGGCGCTCGGGTTCTGGCGGAAGCCTTCGAAAAATGGGGCATAAAGATCAGCGAGAAAAAGCCGTAACGCAGTGTAACCAGTCCTCTTGCGGTCGGCATTGAGCCGCTGAACAAAAAAGGCAGGAGTGTAATCCTGCCTTTTTTGGTTTTTTCTATAACTGGCAAGTGGCCTGCCGGCAAAAGCCAGCGCAAGCCAGACAGGACTTTTCAAGCGCCGGCGCTCATTTGCGAAAGCGCCCGCGGTCCAGCAGGCGGTGCCTCAATCGTGGCGACCGCTGCCTTCACTGCTTCCTGCACCTTTTCGAACGCGCGCACCTCGATCTGGCGAACACGTTCGCGCGAGATGCTGAACTCGGTCGAAAGGTCTTCCAGCGTCACGGGATTATCAGCGAGGCGGCGCGCCTCGAATATCCTCCGCTCGCGCGAATTCAGGACATCAAGAGCCTGCATCAGGGCGCTGTGACGATTGTCCACCTCTTCCTGATCGGCGATAATGGTCTCCTGGCTCGGGCTTTCGTCAACCAGCCAGTCCTGCCATTCGCCGGACCCTTCGCCATCGTTGCGCACCGTTGCATTGAGCGACGAGTCGCCGCCAAGGCGGCGGTTCATCTCCACCACTTCATGCTCATTGACGCCGAGGCGCGTAGCGATCGTCTTGACCTGGTCGGGATTGAGGTCGCCTTCTTCCAGCGCGGAAATCTGGCTCTTGGCCTTCCGGAGATTGAAGAAAAGCTTCTTCTGGTTGGCAGTTGTGCCCATTTTCACCAGCGACCAAGACCGCAGGATATATTCCTGGATCGAAGCGCGGATCCACCACATGGCATAGGTGGCCAGCCGGAACCCCTTCTCGGGTTCGAAGCGCTTCACCGCCTGCATCAGGCCCACATTGCCTTCCGACACAACTTCGCCGATCGGCAGGCCGTAGCCGCGATAGCCCATGGCGATCTTGGCGACAAGGCGCAAATGGGACGTGACGAGCTTGTGGGCAGCTTCGCGGTCACCGTGCTCACGCCAGCTCTTGGCCAGCATATATTCTTCTTGCGGCTCCAACATCGGAAACCGGCGAATTTCGGCAAGATAGCGGTTCAGACCGCTTTCCGACGAAATGACGGGTAATGCTACTGACATTCTTCCTCCTCTGGCCCCCATCAGGCAGGCCTTCCGCGGTCACTCAACGCCAACCGCTGCAGCGCATATAAGTATTCAGGACCATGGCTTAAAGAGGGCAAATAGGCCTCCAGGTGACGAAATACGGTGCTGAATACTCCAGATCCGGCATTGGGCGCATTGCCCGCGGCACTGCCATACGTTTCCAATACCGCCTCGGAACTCTCCCGCTAGAACTTTCGGTTGGAACCGGACAAAGATTTGACTTGCATAAACATAATCATATCCTAATATATGAATATAAACTCTGTCAAATTTGTGAAATCGGTCTCAAGCGATGGAGAAAGAAATGATCCTTTCATGGCGAACCGGCGGGCTGCTGCTCGGCCTGGTGTTTCTGGCGGCGGTAGCGCTGGTCAAACCGATAGGGGTTTCGACCCAGTTCGTGATCCTCGATGGCATAGTGTGGAATTCGGTCGAAAAGAGCGCAGTGGTGAAGTCCGAAAAGAACAAGAGCGGCTATGCCAGTCCCAACGCCTATCTGAACAAGAGCGGCGGCGCCTATGCCAAGAATGTCGCCCAGCCAGCGAATTATGGCCTGCTCTTCGTGCTCGCCATGATCGGCGGCGCCGGCCTTTCGGCAATTCTGCGCGGCGGCGTTTCCCGGCCGGAGCGGACGATGCCGGCGATCTGGCGGGCGAACTACGGTGACAGTCCGTGGAAACGCTATGCCATCGCCTTCGCCAGCGGCTTTGTCGTGCTCTATGGCGCGCGCCTGGCATCCGGCTGCACCAGCGGCCACATGATGAGCGGCATGATGCAGACCGCCGTGTCCGGCTTCATCTTCGCAGCGGGCGCTTTTGCAGCCGGAATACCGGTCGCCCTGCTGATGTTCCCCAAAGACGCACGCTAAGGAGAAGCACTCATGACGACCATCATTCTCGCAATAGTGATCGGCGCTGCCTTCGGTTTCGTTCTCGATCGTGTCGGCGCAACCAATCCCGGCTACATCATCAGCATGTTGCGGCTCGGCAACCTGCATCTGATGAAAACAATCCTGCTGGCCATCGGCGTATCCTCGATCCTCATGTTCGCCGGTCTGCTGACCGGTCTCATCAGCCCCGCCCACCTGAGCGTCAAGACCGCCTATGTCGGCGTCTTCATCGGCGGAGCGTTGCTCGGTATCGGATTTGCAGCTGCAGGCTATTGCCCGGGGACGAGCCTTAGCGCCGCCGCCACCGGCCGCAAAGATGCGCTGGTGTTCAGCATCGGCGGACTGTTCGGCGCTGGCGCATACATGCTGACCTACAGCCACGTCAAGGCGATCGGCCTGCTGGACAGCGTTTTGGGCGGCAAGGCAACACTGGGCAAGATTGCCGGCACGAAATATCCCGCGCTCTTCGACTTCTCCGGCGAATGGGTCGGTATCGCCATGGGTATCGTATTCATCGCGATTGCTTTCGCCCTGCCCGCCAGCCTGCGCAACGCGGCACAGACCGGCAAGAACACCGGCAAACAGCCGGGGGACGCGCCGACCGCCGCAATCCACGGCTGACCGGCAGGAGCACTCGACACAGATGGGAACCCCGGGGCTCGCCCCGGGTTTTCCTTTGCGCATTTCCGTCTGTGAAATTTTCTTCGGATGCAGCACATGTGCTAGACAACCGAAAGTCGATTGCCGGGGAGGAACAGATGAAAGCCATTCGCATCGAGCAGCACGGCGGACCCGAGGTCCTGCAACTTGTCGATATCGAAACCCCGCAACCGGCAGAGGGAGAGGTGCGACTGCGCCATACAGCGATTGGCATCAACTTTTCCGACATCAATGTCCGCCGCGGCGGTTTCTACTATCCCGAACCGATGAAAATGCCGCTGACGCCGGGCAACGAAGCGGCAGGCGTTGTCGATGCGGTCGGCCCCGGCGTCACGGATTTCAAGGTAGGAGACCGCGCCGGTTATGTCGGCATGCACGGCCCCTTTTATCATCACACAGGCGCCTATGCGCAACAGCGGGTTGTACCAGCAGACAGGCTCGTCAAACTTCCGGACGGCATTTCCGACCAGCAGGCAGCCGCCAGCATGCTCAAGGGCATGACTGCGGCCAGCATCGTCGAACACATGTATGTGCCGAAGCCTGGCGACACGATCCTCATCCATGCTGCCGCGGCGGGCGTCTCACTGTTGCTGGTGCAATGGGTCAAGCATCTTGGTGCGCGCGTCATCGGCACCGCCGGATCGCAGGCCAAGGCCGATGTGGCAAAAGCCCACGGTTGCGACGAAGTCATCCTCTATCGCGACACTGACTTCGTGGCGGAAGTCAAGCGCCTGACCGGCGAAGGCGTGCATGCTGTCTATGATGGTGTCGGCAAGGACACATTCGTAAAGTCGATGGACTGCGTGCGGCCATTCGGCACTCTGGTGAATTACGGCAATGCCTCCGGCCATGTGCCGCCGATCGACCTGCTGTGGTGCGCCGCCAAGGGCTCGCTGAGCGTCTGCCGTCCCGCCGTCTCCTTTCAGATTAGCAGGACGCAAGACCTGCGCCGCAATTGCGCGAACTTCTTCAAGCTCATTGCAGATGGCGTAATCAGGATCGAAGTCAGCAGGACCTACAAACTGGAGGACGCCGCACAGGCCCACCGCGATGTCGAGGCCGGCCTTGCAACTGGATCAATGCTGCTGATCCCCTGAACGGCGATCAATGTTGCTGATCCTGCAACATGGGTCGCGATCATACGAGGCAATTGAGTTCGCGCATACGCACCGACAGGATTGTCAAAAGGTGCATCGCGAATTCGGGATCCGCGCGAACGATATTCAAGAATGCCGACCGGTCGATGATCAGTGTATCGACCGCACTCTGCGCGATGGCAGTCGCGCTGCGCGGCGAACCGTCGATCATCGCCATTTCCCTAAATATGTCGCCCGGTCAAAGTGTTGCGACAAGTTCGCCATCGATGCTAAGCGCAACTTGTCCGTCACGCACGAGATACATCACCTTGCCCGTTTCGCCTTCGGAGAAGATCGTCTGCTGCGGCTCGAATTGTACCGGCCTTGCACCGTTGTGTTCGAGCAGTTCGAGATCAAGACCTGGCTTTTCCAAGAGAGCCTCCCAAAGTACGGCCCGCGTTCATGCCGGCACGCTGCATTGCCGGTCGCGGACACGACTAAATTCGGATCCCGGCAATTGTAGCGGCTTTTCCGGCGATAGAAAGAAAAACGGGGCGCTGCCAACCGGCAAACGCCCCGCCCGTTATCCGGCAAGCCTCAATTTGGCAGCGTGCGCGGGACAATCCGCTTGCCGTTGGGCCATTCGACCTGCCAGCCGAGGCGAATTTCTTTCGAGACTTTGGGCTTCAGCTCGAAATCCCAGGCCAGCACACCGCGCCGACTTTCGACATCCTTTTGCGAGGCCGTAGTATTGGACGGCAATGGCTTGATGACAATCTTGTCGTCTTCGGAAATCGGCATCCTGTCGAGGATGCGTACCTTGATTGCGAATGTGTGCAGGTTTTCAACCCTGGTTGTGAAATCGCTGACTTCCGAACGATTGTTGCCGATCCAGCCCGGACCCGACTGCTTGCGGCTGACAGGAACCCGTTTGATCTTGACGCTGTCATCGGCCCCGAACCCGAGATTGATCTTGTCTCCGGGGGCAACGCGTTTGAAGCGGCCGCGGCCGGCATACGACCCGTCACGATGGATATTCACAACGCCCGGCAGCAGCGGCCCATTGTCCTTATTGACGAAAACCGCTTCCAGATAGGCTGTCGCATCCATCGCCGGTACCGCGCGCACCAGCATTTGCGGAGTGAACTTGCTGGAAGCGATGCGCAGCACGCGAGCCGAATTGTCCGCCTTCACGTCCACCCGGCCGGGAATGCGAAATTGCGCTTCATAGGGACCCGCATCGAGAGCAGCCTCACGCTCTGCCGCCGGTTTGGCGGTGGGGCTGTTCAGGGACAGAAGACCGCCGACACGCGCACCTTCCGAACTTCTGTAACGTCTCTTGGCCGTTTCGCTGCGCGCCTGATCCTGCATGCGTGCAGCCGGAGCGGGCGCCGGCGGATTGTAGAATTCCAACCGCTGCGCCAGCAGATCCGGCGCCTGTGTCCCGCGATTGGCCCGCACGGTGGATACGGTGAGCGCAACGCCTGTCCAATCCTCGCCTGTACTCTGGCTGATGGACGCGCGGCGTATCAATTCGATCGCCGGCTCGCCATCCTTGCCCCGGGTATCTAGCCTTGCGTCGTATACCGGCTGCCAACGCGCGCCTCTGATCCGGTAGGTGAGTTTGACGACCGTACTCGCCTCGCCGCCTGATTCGACATCGACGCTGACCGTACGGGTCGGAACGGAGCCAGCGCCCCGGCCGCGAATGGACTGCTGCAGGGCGCGGATTTCGCGCGCCACTTCGCGGCTGCGCAGCTGCACGGCCTGCAATTCCTCGGCAACCTTGGCGAGGCCCTCACCAACGGCATTCCATGCCTTGTCCCAGTCTGCAACATTCATCGGAGCAGAGCGTTCGCCGAGCTTTTCCGGGCTGGCCTTGGCGAATGATTCGATCATCCTCTTCTTGGATTGCAGCGCCCGGGATTTTTCGCGCAGCAGGTTTCGTTCGTTGTACAGATCCTGCAGCTTGTCGCTCAGCGACGATTTTACCGGAAGCAGCATCGCCGGAACGACTCTGGATGCAACCGAACCGATCGCCACGCCGGAACCGCCGGTTATTTCCACCCGCAGCGAGTTTGGATCCAGCCCTGCCGGAAGCCCCTTGAAGACAATGGCGGACGCTCCCGCTGGTAGGGTCACTTCGGAGACGCGCTGAACCTGCG
Organism: Alphaproteobacteria bacterium; assembly: GCA_029979185.1. GTDB lineage: Bacteria > Pseudomonadota > Alphaproteobacteria > Rhizobiales > Beijerinckiaceae > Terripilifer. Next base: position 11,520 of record JAPOIA010000057.1, read on the forward strand.
CCGCATCCGGGTAAACGGTTACCGCATCGATTCTGGAACTGGCCGCAATATCGGCGGCGAGGGCCGGCAAGGCGGCGCAGAAGGCAGCCATGGAAATTCCAGCCACGATCGGGATGCAGCGTACCGATGGCGAGCGGCGTTCGGCAGCAATGTGAAGTTTGGGCATTTTGTCTCCTCGATTGGACCTTCGACGAAAGCGTCCGGCGCCTCGTTCCCCCGCAGGCTTGAAAGCAGAGCCGATATTGCCTCCTTCCGTTCAGCGTATCGACATTGCATGCGCCCTGCTGGAGGCCGCAAGCGTATTCGGGGCATTAATTATGGTCACAGCGTGGCCGGCATGGGGTGAATAGGGCAAATCAGGCGGCAATTTCCGGCCATCCGGTTAATACCGATATATCCGGCGAAGACCGGGGATACGCGACTGCCGCTGCAAACCTGTGTTTGCCGGGTGCGCGGAGTGGAAAAATCAGCTACACGTCAAGCGCTGGCTCAAAACTGAACAATCCGCCAGACAATCCTATCGCAAGCGCCCGGAAAGACGTTCAGGACAGGCCAGCCGATGATATCCCGTTTGTTGAAATCGGCATGGAACAATCCCTGGCTACTGATCTTTCTGTGTCTGGCTTTCTGGGCCAGCAATGTGGTTGCAGCACGCCTTGCAGCGGGGAATGCGTCTCCAATGGTCCTTGGCAGCATGCGCTGGTTTGTGTCCAGCGCGATCATGCTGCCGATCGTCTGGCGCCAGATCATGGAACACAAGCAGCTGATCCGGGAGCACTGGATCTATCTGACGCTTATCTCCCTGTCGGGATTTTCGATCTACAGCCTTATTTTCTACGCCGCTGGAAACTTCACCAGCGGTGTCAACATCTCCATGCTGGTGGCTACCGTTCCGGTATTCACCATCGTTATTGCCTGGATATTCCTGCGCATTCCGGTAGGTCCTGTTGTCATTACCGGCGTTATTCTG